>JBAWWO010000010.1 GCA_037146715.1 Alphaproteobacteria bacterium | reverse complement strand
CTCCCCTTAAAAAAATCATACCTTTCCTGCCTGATACGTCTATCATGTTTCCCTGCTTAACAGGCTTCTCTGGCCCTTTCTTTTACTATACTAATAGAGGTGTGTGAAACGCAAGATTTAAATCCTACTGGCATAATTTTGAAATCTGATATAACCTGAGGCTCATAGGACATAAATGGCAACACTCAAATTTCTAAAAACCCGTATCCAAAGCATTAAATCTACGCAGAAAATTACTTCTGCCATGAAAATGGTGGCATCCTCCCATTTCAGAAAAGCAGAAACCCGGTTGATTTCGTCAGCGTCCTATGCGGCTAGCTTGGATCAAATATTGCAGGCTGTCCTAGAAAATTGCGATTTACAGGGAAAAGATATTTCCTATCTAACAAGAAAAAAATCTGCCAACCCGAATCATTTACTGATCATTATGTCAGGAAACCGAGGTCTGTGTGGGGGATATAACGCTACCGTTAGCCGTAAAGCCAACCAGATACTAGAGGACTTGATTCAGCAGAAAAAAAATGTGACTGTCATTGCTTTTGGATCCAAATCTTTGTCAGGCCTTAACCCCGTTTACCGATCTTTAGTAACCCATCATTTTGATGATAAACAATATGATAATGCTGAAAATGTACGTATGGTACTTGATCGGATTATTTTAGAGCTTCACGAGAAAAAATTTCAAACCTGTTCCATTGTTTACACATCTTTTCAAACCATTATGACGGCCAAGGTGACTCACCATCCCCTTGTGCCTTATGAATCCAGCATTTTATCTCATAGTAAAAAACATAAGACTGTGCATCATAATGCCAAGGGGCCATTATTGTTTGAAGTTGAACCTATAGACGAAAAATTCTTAGACTTGTTTTGGGCGCATCATTTAAAATCTCAAATTTATTTTGCCCTATGCGACGCCCTGTCAAGCGAACACAGTGCCCGCATGATTTCTATGGATGGGGCTACTAAAAATGCGAAAGAGATGTTAAATAAGTTAGAACTTTTATATAATAAAACCCGTCAAGCCACGATCACGAAAGAGCTGATTGAGATTGTGGCCGGCTCAGAATCGGTGTAAGGACATAAGAATGAATATTGGAAAGATTGTACAAATTGTTGGTCCCATTGTAGATGTATATTTTCCCAAAAACTTGCCAGACATTTTGAATGCCTTGGAAGTTGATAAAAATGGGGAAAAACTTGTGCTTGAAACAACCCTTCATTTAGGGGCCAATAAGATTCGGGCCATTTCTATGGGGCCGACCGAAGGATTAAGCCGTGATCTTGATGTTCATGATACAGGAGCGCCTATTTCTGTGCCCGTTGGTCGAGAGACCTTAGGGCGCATTATGAATGTGGTGGGTGAACCCATCGATAACAGGGGCCCCCTTAAGTCAAAGGCGAAAATGTCTATTTATCGGCCAGCTCCCTCATTTGTTGAACAGTCTACAGAAACTGAAATTTTAACTACAGGCATTAAAGTTATTGATTTGTTGGCCCCCTATTCCCGAGGTGGGAAAGTTGGTCTTTTCGGGGGCGCTGGCGTTGGTAAAACCGTTTTGATTATGGAATTAATTAACAACATTGCAAAAGCGCACGGGGGCTATTCAGTTTTTGCGGGGGTAGGAGAAAGAACTCGCGAAGGAAATGACTTGTACAACGAAATGATTCAGTCCGGAGTCATTGATTTAGAGGGCAATAATTCTAAGGCTTCCTTGGTGTATGGGCAGATGAATGAATCTCCTGGGGCTCGTGCTCGGGTTGCTTTGACGGGCCTTACGGTCGCGGAATATTTCCGTGATCACGAACATCAAGATGTTCTATTATTTATTGACAACATTTTCCGTTTTACCCAAGCGGGATCAGAGATTTCAGCTTTGCTTGGCCGTATTCCCTCAGCCGTGGGGTACCAATCAACTTTGGGTACAGAAATGGGTGAGCTTCAAGAGCGTATTACCTCAACGGATAAGGGATCTATCACCAGTGTGCAGGCTATTTACGTGCCAGCCGATGACTTGACGGACCCAGCCCCCGCAACATCCTTTGCCCACTTGGATGCCACCACCGTTCTAAGCCGTAAAATTGCTGAGCTGGGGATTTACCCAGCGGTTGATCCTTTGGATTCCACATCTCGCATTTTGGAACCCCGTATCGTTGGGGAAGAACACTATGATGTGGCTCGCAAGGTGCAGGAAATTTTACAAACCTATAAAGGCTTGCAAGACATCATTGCTATTCTGGGCATGGACGAACTATCTGAACAAGATCGTTTGATCGTCATGCGGGCCCGAAAAATTCAGCGTTTCTTTTCCCAACCCTTTCACGTGGCCGAGGTCTTTACAGGACAACCCGGTGTTTTCGTGTCTTTGACCGATACGATTCAAGGATTTAAAGGCATTGTTGAAGGTGCCTATGACCATGTTCCCGAAGCCAATTTCTATATGGTTGGGTCTATTAAAGATGTGTTGGCGAAAAAGATTTAATTATGATGATGCTATGGAATTTTTCAAAAGACATAATAATCCTATTAATCCTTCTGTTCTCCCTCGCAGGCAACGTGATGGCAGAATCAAAAAAAACCCTTAAAGCTTTTCCGGTGAAAAACTTTAAATCTATTACGATTGATACTGAAAAAAGCAATATTAAGATCACGAAAAAACCGTCTTCACCCTTTACCCAGGTTCAGTATACAAAACGCAATTTTAACGAAGACCATTGTGAGTTGATTATTGAAAACAAAGACGGACGTTTTCTAAGCATTCAGTCAAAAAGAAAAAACCCTCTGTTTTCTTCCCAAATTTCTTGTGAGGTTGATTTTGATATCACCGTTCCCAACAATCCCGCTGTTTCAGTAAAGGGAGGTCAAACTTCTTTAGAAACTAATGATGTGAATGCCCACATTCAAATGGATGTCGGGCAAGGGTCTTTAAGGGTAACGAATCCAACACAAATCAAATTATCTGGGGGACAAGTTTCTGTGAAAGCCACAGATGTTCAGGGGGATTGCGTCCTAGATGGGGGAACCTTAGATATAGATCTTATTTACAAGTCCCTTGTTCCCAATCAACGATTCATCAAAGTTTCCAGTGGCTCTTTAAGGGGAAAACTGACAGTTCCTTTGGGATCACAAGTTCATAATAAGATAAAATCAGCATCCCCCATGTCCCATACGATTGACAGGGGTGTATCCAATTTCGTGCTTGAGGGCAGCGCGGGCCTTGCCCAACTTTTGATCAGTACCGCTTCAACTAGTGAGCCTGCTATTGATACAGAACAGGAGGATGAAAGTCTTTATTTTGTTCCCGAAAAGCAAGAGCCAGTTCTTTTGGAGGAATCAGTTGCCCAAGATGCTTTGTTTGATAGCCGCGCCGCGACTGAAGAAATAATTGTTATGGATCTTCCTACACGAGCTAGTGTAGAACCATCGATCGAAGAGCCCAAAGGGCTTAATAGTGAGAATGCTGTGATAGAGATTTTAGGGCCTGTTCTATCAGCTCCTCTATAATCTCTTTGACAGGTTGTTCTTGGGTTACCATGACTACACTTTGGCCAGCCATAAGAGATCCATTTTCTACATCCCCATCAATAACAGCCCGACGCAAAGCACCCGCCCAAAATCGCTCAATTTCCAGCTGAGCATCCTTTTGGGACATTTCACCGTTCGTGAAAGCGTCGATCATCTCTCGTTGAAAAGCAATAAATTTATCCATCCCCTTATTAGAAATGGCCCGAACAGGAATAACTGGGAAACGGCTGTCTAATTGGGGTGAAACGGTGGCATCCCGCGCATTACTGCGAATAAAAGCTTCTTTAAATTTTGGGTGAGCTTGAGATTCTTTCGCACAGACAAACCGTGTGCCAAGCTGACATCCCGCTGCCCCCATTTTAAGATACGAAATCATAGCTTCGCCACGACCGATTCCCCCCGCTACAAAAACTGGAACTTCCGTAATGTGGGGCAAAATTTCTTGGGCTAGAACTGTTGTAGAAACGGGGCCAATATGTCCGCCCGCCTCCATTCCCTCAATCACCAGGGCATCCGCCCCCATGCGAATAAGCTTGCGCGCAATAATTAAGCCGGGGGCAAAGCACATAACCTTTATACCCGCATCTTTCAGTTTTGTGATCGAATCGGCCTGGGGAAGACCGCCCGCCAAAACAACATGAGAAACTTTTTCATCAATACAAACTTGAATTAGGTCAGATAACTGAGGGTGCAACGTAATTAAATTTACGCCAAAAGGTTTGTCTGTCATCGCCCGTGTTGCCCGAATTTCTTCAGCCAAAATTTCTGGCGGCATGGCACCTGAAGCCAAAATGCCAAAACCACCCGCATTTGAAATGGCTGACACAAGATTGCGTTCCGATACCCATGTCATGGCCCCGCCCATAATTGCATAGCGGGTTCCAAGAAAATCAGTACCTCGTTTCCATAATTTATTTAAAATTGTTTGCATATAATTCTTAAAAATAAGGATTTGAAATAATAGAGCTAATGTAGCACAATTAATAATAAAAAAAAGGTATTTTCATGTTTGCAAAAAACACACTTATTCAGGACGAGGTTAACCAATTCAGCAAGCTGTCTGATCAATGGTGGAACGAGACAGGTCCCTTTGCGCCCCTGCATCGCTTGAACCCCACACGTATTGAGTTTATTAAAAACACTATCTGCCAATATTTGAACAAGCCTTTTAACGGGACCCCCTTAAAAAATTTACGTATTCTGGATATTGGGTGTGGAGGTGGTCTTGTGGCTGAGCCTCTTACTCGATTGGGCGCCCAAGTCACGGGTCTAGATCCCAGCCCACAAAATATTCAGGCCGCCCAAGAGCACGCAAATTTAATGGGGCTGGAAGTAAATTATGTAACCGGATCTGTCGAAAATTTTATGGCTTCTCCCTTTGACATAGTTTTGGGATTAGAAGTCTTAGAGCATATTGATAACATTGATCTTTTTCTTGAAAGCGCCAGAAAATTGTTAAAACCAAAAGGGGTTATGATTCTGTCAACGTTGAATCGAACTGTATCTTCTTTTGTAGGAGGAATTATCGTGGCAGAACGTATTTTGAAATGGCTGCCTAAGGGAACTCACGAGTGGGATAGATTTTTGAAACCTTCTGAGCTTGATCATTTCTTAAAAAAGTCTGGCCTAAAATTGATAGAACTTCAAGGGTTGGGATTTCATTTATTAAGACGGGAATGGGTTTTGCAACCTAATTTAAATATTAACTACTTTGCGGTTGCGACACATCTGGAAAAGGGGCTGTAAGTGGATATACTTGCCACAATAGGAACGATGGCAACTTGTAGCATGGGGGCTGCGCCGTCTCCATTGATGTTTTTACCCCCCCCTGTTATAATGGCTCCAACACCTGCGGGCACTATTATGGCAATGATTCCTTTTGTAAATATTCTGCCTTTCGGGGTGTGTACAAGTTTGGCTAACCCTGAAGTTGCAGCAGCAACAGCAGCGGCTTTGGGTGTTCTTGTGCCCATGCCCTGTGTGCCTGTTCCCGTAAGTCCTTGGGCGCCTGGGTCGCCTAAAGTTATGTTTGGCCCTTTTCCTGCGTTGGGGGCTTGTGACACCATTATGTGTGCTTGGGCAGGGGAAATCAGCATGAGTGGCGCCGCCCAAAATAAGGTTTTTATATGAAGAAGTTTATTGGATTTTTAATTATTGGAGTGCTTTTTTTTGTTCTAGGCTACTTCATTTGCTACTTTCAAACACGACACCTTCATGTACAAGATACGGCGCGCACCCTTTTTAATATCGCCCAGAATCCTAAAGGTGCTTTGTTAGGAGACGATAAAAGTGCGGGTGCCGGCACGACTGATAAAAAATCTGATGGAAGTTCTGCAAGTGCCGCTGCCGGAGGACCTGGCAAAGATAAACCTGCTTCAACTACCGGAGAATCTTCATCCGATAAAGGGGATGGTTCCAAAAAAGAAGATGGCAAAACCTCTGGGGACAGAGATGAGCAAAATGATCAGAAACTTTTAGGTTCCTTGTGGGTTGTGAAAAAAGAAAGAACCGGAGAGTTAGCTAACAGAACGGGGGTTTTATATTTTGATGGAACATCTCCTTATGGAGTGCCAGAAGAGATTAAAGATGAATTGTTTGCATCAGAAAATATGCTTTATGTTCCCGCAACGGATTTGGGGCAAAACCGTCGAGTACAATCTAACAGAAAACTATCTGCAGGCCCTAATGCCCATTTTTGGCTTCAAGTGGGGGCGTTTCCCTCTTTTTTAAAAGCGCAGAAAGTCGGAGTTTACTTTTTGTCAAAGGGCTATGATGTGGATCTGTATCAGGGACAATATTCGGCCTCAGGCCCCGTGTGGTATTTTGTGCGTTTTAGACAGCTGGCCCCTCAACAGGAAATGATGAAACAAGCCAGGGTTATCCGAGAACTTGAAAACATTGTACCCTCTTTGGTGGAATACAATACCTTTGATAGAAGATTAAGGTAATACCCTCCTCCCCTATAAGTATCTCTAGAACATTTCGATAAAATATGTTATATATTTGGAGTGGAATCGAAAAAAATAGCATTATTTTTCGATTTGAATCGAAAAAATAGGAATTAATTATGGAACCATATCATAGAACACTGCAAAAACTTGTTGAAAAACAGCTCTATAAAGAAAAAGTTATCATTATTTATGGCGCCAGAAGAACGGGAAAAACGACCCTATGTAAAACGATTTTGGCAAATGCTGCAGAAAAAGGAAAAAAAACAAAATATCTGAACTGTGAACTTTTGTCTGTGAATCAAGAGCTTTCTACCTCTAACGAGATTGTTTTGAAAAACTATCTGGGAAATCTAGATTTGGTTGTCTTGGACGAAGCTCAACATATTGAAAACATTGGCCTGGTTCTAAAGATACTTGTTGATACTTATCCGGAAATTCAAGTGATTGCAACAGGGTCTTCGAGTTTTGATTTAGCTAACAAAACGGGGGAGCCTTTAACTGGGCGTGCCAGAAAATTTATCCTTTATCCTCTTTCTATCCAAGAATTGCACTCTCAATATGATCAGTTCCAATTGAATTCCTATCTGGATAAAATCCTTCGTTTTGGGCTTTATCCCTCTGTTTTTCAGGCTTCCGAAGAGGACGCGCCCATGGAGCTTGAAGAAATTGCCTCAAACTATCTCTACAAAGATATCTTGAGTTTTGAGAAAGTAAAAAGTTCAGAGACCCTCTCTCAATTGTTACAACTTCTAGCCTTACAGTTGGGCAATGAAGTGTCTTATAATGAAATTGGAACCCAGCTTGGGCTGGATAGTGCCACTGTTAAGCGCTATATTGATTTGCTAGAGAAGTGTTTTGTGGTGTTCAAATTAAGATCTCTTAATAGAAACCCCCGAAATGAAATCAAAAAAGGGCGAAAAATATACTTTTATGATTTGGGAATTCGGAATAGTTTAATTCGAAATTATAATCATCTTAAGCTTCGAAATGATGAAGGAGCCCTATGGGAAAATTTTTGTATTATTGAGCGCATGAAATACAACCAAACCCAAAACCGGCTGGTCAATTCTTATTTTTGGAGAAATATCAACAAACAGGAAGTAGACTATATTGAAGAGGCGGATGGAGAAATGAAGGGCTTTGAATTTAAGTTTTCACCTCACACTAAAATGAGATCCACAAAGACATTTTTAGAAAATTACACTCCCTCGACCATTCAAAGGGTAGACCAGTCGAACTATCTTTCTTTTCTTATGTAGCTAAGGGTATGTTTTGAAATTTATTCAAAACCGGAAAAATTAACTCGCACACGTTATGACTTTTGAAGTAATTGACCTAAACTCTAGCTTTTAATCTACTATTTTCTATAAACTCCTCTATATTATCCCCATGACAAATCAAAAATACAAATCTTGGAAACAGGGAATTTGGGCTGAAAAGGTGGCTCTTTGGTTTTTACGGGCGCAGTTTTATCAAATTTTAGAACATCGCTATAAGACCCCTATGGGGGAAATTGATCTGATTGCGCGGCGGGGAAAAACCCTGATTTTTGTTGAGGTCAAGCTGCGTGCCACCACAGACGAGGGGCTAGAGTCCATTTCTCTCCACCAACAAAAGCGAATCAAACGGGCCGCCGAAGCCTATCTGGTGCGGGCCCCTAAATTTGATGATCTGCGCTTTGATGTTTTCCTTGTCAAACCCTATGGCTTTCCGCTACATATAAAAAGTGCATTTTAAGGGTATAGTATGAAAGTTAAAAATCTGTGTTTTTTAAGCGTTTTATTGCTTCTTGGGGCTTGTTCTCCCTTTTCATTTTTTTCATCAGGCATGACCACCCTTGATGCCACATCGCAAGAGCGCGGACTGGGCGGATACGTGACAGACACAGAAATTCAAACCCGACTAAATGTGCTCTATTTTCAGCATGATCATATTTTACAGTATCGCATTAACATTGCCGTTTATGAAGGGCGCATCCTGTTAACAGGCGTATTGCCCACCAAAAAACTTCAGGAAGATGCCATTCGATTGGCCTGGCAAGTCCCCGGTGTTAAAACCGTTATTGACGAAACCATGGTGGGGGAAAAAAGAACTCTGGCGGAATATGGATCTGACAAGCTCTTAACAACTAAAATCAATGGCAAGTTATTTTTCGATGGTAAGGTCAGTTCCCGTAACTACGAAATTGTGGTGGTAAAGGGAATTGTTTACTTGGTTGGGTTAGCTTCTAATGAAGAAGAATTGAATCAAGTACTTGAACTTTGCCGCACCACAACAGGGGTTAAAAAGGTGGTGAGCTACGTGCGGTTGATGAATTTATATGAACGGCGGCGTCGGCAACTTTTTAATAAAAGAAAGGGCGAAAACCCCCTAGAACGCAATCAAAAAGAAAAAAAGATAGCTCGGGAACCTCATAAGGCTGAGGGCTCATGGGAGCAGGGACCTAAAGAAGAAAATTCTGATGAGGATCCCCTAAATAGAAAACATCCTTAAGACGGTCGACGTATCATGGTTGCAAAAATCTGGACAGTCGCTTTTCGGGGGATCGAAGTTTTAGATGTTGAGGTTCAAGTTCATTTTACCAGCGGTGTGCCCACCTTTCAAATTGTAGGATTAGCTGATAAAGCTGTGGCAGAATCACGGGAACGAATTCGTAATGCCCTACATGCTATTGGCCTTGGCTTTCCCATGAAAAAAATTGCTGTAAATCTGGCTCCCGCTTCCTTACAAAAAGAGGGCACCCATTACGACGTCCCCATTGCGTTGGCCATTTTAGCCCAGATGGGCATTTTGAACCCTCATGAACTTGAACACTATACGGCTGTTGGAGAATTGGCCCTTGATGGCACTATGCATTCGGTTGCAGGAGTACTCCCAGCGGCTTTTCAAGCGGCTAAAAACAACCGAAAACTCATCTGTCCTTCCGCCTGTGGGTCGGAAGCCGCCTGGATTGAGAATTTAGATATTATTGCCGCACCCAACCTTTTATCTTTGGTGAATTATTTTAAGGGAAATCAAGTTTTGGACAGGCCTGAACCCAAAATGCAAGAGACCTCTAAAAAGAGCGTTGATTTTAGCGAGATCAAGGGCCAAGGAACAGCCCGCCGCGTTCTAGAAGTAGCTGCTGCTGGTGGACACAATGTGTTGATGGTAGGGCCCCCTGGGTCAGGCAAATCAATGCTCGCTCAAAGACTGAGCACCATTTTGCCCCCTCTGGAACCGGAAGAAGCGTTAGAACTCAGCATGGTTTACAGTGTGGCTGGCATGTTGCGGGAAGGTAAACTTTTAACTCAACGTCCCTTTAGGGATCCGCATCATTCTGCCTCAGTCCCCGCTTTGGTAGGGGGTGGCATTAAGGCGAAACCGGGAGAAATTTCCCTGGCCCATAAGGGGGTATTGTTTCTGGACGAATTGCCCGAATTTGAAAGCCGAGCTTTAG
Organism: Alphaproteobacteria bacterium; assembly: GCA_037146715.1. Classification (NCBI taxonomy): domain Bacteria; kingdom Pseudomonadati; phylum Pseudomonadota; class Alphaproteobacteria; species Alphaproteobacteria bacterium. Next base: position 35,106 of record JBAWWO010000010.1, on the reverse strand, counting down.
AGGCCTTGCGCCAGCCCCTGGAAACTGGATACACAGTCATTGCGCGCGCTAACTCTCATGTGACCTACCCCTCAGAAATACAGTTTATTGCGGCCATGAATCCGTGTCGCTGCGGATATATGGATGATCCTTCCCGAGCGTGCGTGCGTGTGCCAATCTGTGGCCAACAATATACCAGCAAAATTTCTGGACCCTTGTTAGATCGCATGGACATGCATATTCATGTGCCTGCCCTAAAGCCCCAAGAACTATCCGAAATGGCTGAGGGTGAATCAAGCGAATCTATTCAAAAACGGGTCACCAAAGCCCGCCTATTTCAAAGAAAGCGGTTGGAGAAAATGCTCGATCTTCTTGAGGGTCGCCCCCATCATATGGTGAATGCAAAATTATCAGGGAAATTATTAGAGGCAGTTTTACAGTTAGATCCAGAGGCAGAAACTCTGGTTCATCAGGCAGCGGATCGTTTTAAATTATCAGCTCGCAGCTATTACCGAGTTCTAAAAGTTTCCAGAACCATTGCGGACATGGACGAAAGCAATCAAATCAGAAAGAATCATGTGGCTGAAGCTCTTTGCTATCGCCAGATGATATAAAAAAACCATTGCTTTCCTCGGGCCCGGGCACCCAACACCTAAAGTTTATACCCAAATAAGGCCAATAATACTCTTAAAGCCCCGCCTTGTCTTGACTGCAGTTTTGGGTCTTTTGATAAAATATCCTGTGCTGTATCGTGGGCTAACTCTAGCAAATCCGCTTGCAGAGCAAGATCCGCAATTCTAAAGGTGGGCAACCCACTTTGTTTTGTACCTAATAAATCGCCACTGCCCCGTAATTTTAAATCTTCTTCTGCAATGCGAAACCCATCTTCTGTTGATTTAATGATTGAAAGGCGCTGACGACCCACATCCCCTACGGCATATCCATACAACAAAAGACAGGCTGAGGTTTTATCACCCCGTCCCACACGCCCCCGCAATTGGTGCAGCTGAGACAACCCAAAACGTTCTGCATTTTCAATAACCATGACGGTGGCCTCCCCCACATGAAGGCCCACTTCGATAACTGTGGTAGAGACTAAAATTTGCAGATCTCCCTGTCTAAAATCCTTTAAAATTTTGTCTCTGGTTGGCGCATCCATACGACCATGAATGAAGCCAACTTTTCCTGGAAAATGTTCTTTGATAGATTCATAGCGACTTTCTGCGGCTCCCAAATCAAGCTTTTCCGATTCTTCAATCAGGGGGCATACCCAAAAAATCTTTTCGTTTTTTTCAACAACTCGTTTAAGACCGTCATAGACTTGATCAATCTTTTTCAGGGGCATGACGCTGGTTTGAATGGGTTTACGGTGGGCTGGTTTTTCTGTCAGCAAAGAAAGACTAAGATCCCCATATTCTGTCCAAGCCAAGGACCGTGGAATGGGTGTTGCAGTCATGATGAGTGTATGAGGGTATTCCCCCTTACGGCTTAATTTTAGGCGTTGCTCTACTCCAAAACGATGCTGCTCATCAATAATAATAGTGCCCAGATTTTTAAAGTTTACAGCTTTTTCAATCAAGGCATGGGTTCCGATGACAATTTGAATTTCACCCTTTTGCAAGCGCTCCATCTTTTCTTTTCGATTCTTTGACAAACTGTCCGCTGTGAATAATTCAACTGTAATAGGCAAATTTTTTAAGAATCTTTGAAAAGTGATTAAATGTTGAGATGCCAATATTTCTGTGGGAACCAGCAGAGCTCCCTGGTATCCATTAGCCACAGCTCGTAATAGGGTAAACAGGGCAATAACTGTTTTACCGCTGCCCACATCCCCTTGCAGTAGGCGATGCATTTGTTGGCCTGACTCCAAGTCTTCGTAAATTTCTTTTAAAACTTTTTTCTGGCCTTTGGTCAGCTGAAAGGGCAAATTTTCAAACAGTCCTTCATCCAAGGCTTGGAGAGCTCCTAAAATCGGAGCCGCTCTTTTTTGTCTTTCCTGTTTAATAAGCCCCAAGGAAAGTTGGTGAGCCAGCAATTCATCAAAACTAAGCCGTTGTCGCGCCTTACAATAAAAAGTCAAATCCGATTCTTTTTGGGGGTTATGAACGCGCTCTAAAGCTTGCTGAAAGGTAGGCCACTTTTTTTCACCCAACAAACTGCTGGGAATCCAGTCTTCCCCATCAGGAATTTTCTGTAAAATTTGCTTGATCATACGATGAAAAAATTTACCAGAAATGCCTGCTGTCAACGGGTATACAGGAATGGGTCCTGACCACTCTTTTAGATGCGCAGGCGGCCCCACATAAATAGGATGCACCATCTTTTGACCAAATTCATTCCGTTCGATAATGCCACAAATCAACCGTTTTTCGCCGTAGGGATATTGCTTCAAAAGGGTGGCTGGATAGGCTTTGAAAAAAACCAGATCGATAAGAGACTTATCATCGGAACACACCACCTTATAGAAAGATTTTCTGGAACTGGGTTCTATATGTTCAAGAACGGTCACCACAATGCTAATTCTTTCATCTGGTTTTGCCTGATGCAGAAATTGGATAGCCCGCCACATTTCAACCCCCCTGGGCAAATGACAGACCATGTCAATAAGTCTTGGGCCTGTTAGCCTTTTAAGCCGTGCGGCAAGGCTACTTCCCACCCCCATAAGGGATGAAATAGGCTGCAACAGGGGTGAAAAATTTCTAAAATCCATCTTGAATTTTATCATACCCAAAAGTCACAGTTTGCGGAACCAGAAGTTTTCCTTGCCTTGCCTTTTTCCAAAAACATGTGTTAGTGTGAAAAGAAAGAAAAAATAAGGGTAGATTTCAAGCATGAATACGCACATGAATACGCAAATTTTTAGTTATTTAACAGTCCTTATTGCTCTGTTAGGCCCCTCAAATCTCTGGGGAACGGCTGAAACATTTACCAATGCATCCCGTGTTCCTCAAATTGATGCAACGGCTCAAGAGCAAGACAATCGTACAGCAAAGAATTTGATCACTCAGTGGCAAATTAATGCTAAAACTTACGTTAATGGGCAAACGGATATGGATGCAGCTTACAAAATTCTTTCCCAAGCTAAATATACCTTGAAACAATTGATTCGTACAAATGCACTCCAAAAAGATATCAGCCAAGAGGCCAGAACAACGATCTATATGCTGCGTCTTTTGCAGCTGCAAACCATTATTAAGGCAGTTGCCCTTCACAAGTCTGCTTTTCAAGATTCTTTGCGAGCATTTGCAAATAATGAACCGGCTAATCCCCCCAAAACATTTTCCAAGGAATGGTTCTTTATTCGAAAGAATAGAGCTGCCCAGTTATTACACTATTTTCAAGAGTTGTTAAATCAACATCCTGCTTTCGTTACGAATCCACCCCTTTGGCTTTTGGGTCAAGATTTTCCAAAAACTTTCAAAGAAGGTTACGAAGTCTATCTAATATTGAATCGGCAATATGGATGTTTTCAAAATCCCGAACAGGGAGCCTGTTTATTAATGCAAGACCTTGTTATGACGGGGCAGGAAGACGAACAAGGCCACAATGCTAACAACAGTCATAATAGCACTGTAGGCAAAGGCGTAAGTTGATCCATAAAATTCCCAGAAAACGCCAGCTATTTTGCTTGCGACCAAAATACCAATGCCATTAACCAAGTAAAAAATTCCAAATGCGGTACCCCGTATATATTGGGGTGTTTCGTCTGAAATCATCGAAACAAACACAGACTGGGTTGTCCCCATTTGGGCACCCCAAAAGAAAACACCCGCATAAATCAAAACTTCGGTTGTACCATAAATCATAAACATATTGCCTAACAGCATAAATAGAAAGCCTGCCAGCAAAATATAGCGGCGCTGGAATTTATCAGATAAAATGCCAATAGGGTACGAAATCAAAAATTGTCCCATATTAAACAGAACCATCACAAAGGAAATATGGGCAATCTTAACCCCAACTTCCCCGGCTCTAAAACTTAGATACGATTCGCCAAAATGGGCCAATTCAAAAATCAGTAAAACAGCAATAATACGCCAGTAGTTTCCTTTAAGTTCCAAAAAAGCGCCCCAACGAAATTTGGTTTCTGTTCTTGAAACTTTTATTTTAAATTTATCCCTGTGCTTTGGTTCTTTAACTCCTATCATAAACAGGATAAAAGCCACACAAGCGGGAATAAAGGCCAACATAAACAAGAATCTGAAATTATTGTTGGTGACACTCATAATCCAGGCAACAAGGGTAGCGCCAATCACAGACCCAGCGGTTTTGAAAGATTTAGAAAGTCCATAGGAAGCACCTCTTTTATTTTCGGGCGCTAAATCCCCAATTAAAGCATCCCGAGGGGAAGCTTGTAAACCATTTGTAATACGGTCCAGCGATCTGATAGCAATCAGCAGCCCCACAGAAGAGCATAGGGCAAATAGGGGTTTAATGATGGTTGATAGGCCATAACCAACCGCTAGAATGACTTTGCGATTTTGAAAAATGTCACTGATGGACCCGGCAATGATTCTCATGAAGTGGGAAATAAACTCAACAAATCCGTCGATAAGCCCAATCTGGGCTTCTGTAATTCCCAGTTCGTACTTCATAAAAATTGGCATCTGGCTAAACACCATAATAGTGGCCAGGTTGATTAGAAAACCCGTAGAACCTAGGATCCAAATACTAAGTGGTAATCCCCAAAATTTCCGTTGATTTTCCAAAAATTTTAACTCCAAAAAAAGAAATACTGCCCCCTTTTTTTAAGGTAAGGCAGTATGTCGGTTTATGTTTTGTTAGTCTAAATCTTGCTGATCTCGCGCATAACGATCTCTGCTTGTATAATCTATATCATCCACAGATCGACCCTGTGGCGTGGATGGTTGAGCAACCTTTTTTACCCGTACAGGCCGTTGAGCCGCAGGGCGTGGCGCTGGACGAGGTGCCGGTTGATAAACTACCTGAGCTTCTTGAGCTCGTTGCATGGCCATTTGATCAGGAATCACCCGTGATCTACCGTTATAGCCGACCATTACCAGAACATGCTGTCCTACAGAAAGAGTAGATTCTGGTCCTTGAACGATTGTCATAATACGACCACTTTGCAATTCAACTGTGTATTCAATACCGTCTTGAGATTTTAGTCCTTTTTCCAGCAAGCTTCCACCCAAGGCACCAGCAGCGGCACCAACAACAAGACCAACCACACTGCCACTTCCTTGACCGATTTGAGATCCTAGCAACCCACCAGCAACGCCGCCACCAACAGCACCCAAAGTGTTATCAGATAGCTTGTCGCTTCCTTGAACCTTTACAGGGCGTACAGAGATAACAACACCCTTATAGGTTTGTTTTACAGCTCCTACTTCATTTTCTGAGTATTCATTAGGGTTGATATTCTTGGCACAGCCTCCCATAAGTAGGGGTAGCATAAGCAAAACAGCCATAAATTTTTTCATCTAGTCCTCGTTCCTTAATAAATTAAACACCAAACCAAGGTTTATTTAGAATCTTGATTCAATATCAGCTATAGCAGATTTAAACAAAATTGCCATCCCTATTTTTAAAAGAGCACATCAATTCACCCCTCTCATCTACGCCGTCTCTCTATGACTTCCTCAAGCATGATGGGAGTTAGGGGAATCTGATTCTTTCCCATGATCCTCGATCTCCGCTGAAATAAAGGGTCAATCTTAACTATGATCGCTTAAAATTCGGACGATATTTTCTTCTAGCTTGTTATACTTAGAAAGTCCCCCAGCAACACCATTAATCATAATAACGAAAGCAAACTTAGGTTTATTGTTCTTTAGCACAAATCCTGCAAGACCAGATACAGACGTCAAAGCTCCTGTTTTAGCTATAATTTTAACCCCTTTAATATCATTCAGGCGTCCCTTTAGCGTACCTTCTTCTCCTGGTACTGCCAAAGTTCTTAAAAAATCCTCAGAGATTGCTTTATCAGATAGACCATTGACCAAAAGTTGAAGAATTTGGGATGGGGAAATAAGATTCAAATAAGATAACCCTGCTCCATCTGTTAAGTTAGCCCCTGACAAATCACTATGGAGCTCTTCCTCTAAAATTTTAGCAAGTTGTTTCCCGGCATCGTCCCATTTTCTAAGAGGAGTTGGGTGATCTTCTAGAACAGCTAACAGTATGGCGTTTAAAACCAAGTTATCAGATTCCTTCATCCCTTTTATTAAAATATCAATCAGATAATCTGATGCCCAACTGTTTACTAGAACAGCCTTAGCTGACCTCTCCTGAGCAAAAATAAGTTTTCCAAAAAGATGCAGACCTTCTTTTTCAAGAGCCAATTTAATATTTTTTTCCACATAAGTTTTGAAATTTTCTGTGCCTATGGGAAGGCACATCTTCAAAGGAAGAATTTTTTCACTAACACATCCTTCCAGGTTTAAAGTCTCTCCCAAACTCAGATGATGTCGTTCTATTTTTGTCAAGTCTGTACAAGACCCCACATAAGTCTTATTGGAAATAGGGTAAGATATTTGGTCGGAAGCAAAACTTACTTGAGTTGATTTTTTGTCCTCAGACACAAGATTGAACCTTAATCCGTTAGTATTAATAATAATGGACGAAACAGGAGCCCCAAAACAAAACTGGCTTGATCCTAAGGTCCACCCATCAATCAATAGGGGAAGATTGGCTTTAGATCGTTGAACAACATATAAATTACCCTCAATTTTTCCAGTAGATATGTGGGATTTTATGGCATGAAAAAGATCCCTTAAATTGTTAAGGGTCAGGGTTGGATCGGCCCCAAATTCTACATACCAATCAGCCCCCTGACGATATAAATTCGTCTGGAATTGGTAAGCTGCCCCCAACTTTTTCAACGCCGCTAAACAGGTTAAAATTTTTGTTAAGCTGGCGGGGTAAAAATACCTTTCTCCATTTTGTTCAAAAAGTACCTGGTCCTTGTCCAGGTCTATAATTTTGATACCTATATTGATATGCGGATCCGTTTCATGAATGACTTTTTTTATTTGACTTTCAATAGATGTTTTCTTAAAAAACCCAACAGAATGGGTGGGGGTTGGTTGTGCGAAAAAAAGACCCAAAAGATAAAGAAAAGAATAAATATTTTTCATGAGATTCAGAATAAGGGAAGTTAAATTATTTTGAAAGAATTTTTTATTTCTTTATGAAGCAATCGTTGATTGCTGAAAAAGGTCATTCGAGGGCTTCCAAACAATTCTTATAGGTAATCGGATGTTTCAGGTGCAAACTATCGAATCCCTGGCATGAGGGGCAATACATATGCCAATGATTTGATGCCTTCAAACAGTTTGAACATTTATAGGGGCTAGACATGTTTTCAATGGCATGCATCACAAGGCCCAAAGATTCCTTGGCGCTACCCTTTTCTTTCTTGGCCAAAGCTGCCTGCAATAAAATGGATTCAGGAGCCTGTATAGGCAATTGATTCAATAAGCGATGCGCCTCGGCCCACAACCCGGCCTGGATCAAATAAATGATCTGCGTGATAATGGAAACAGGATGATCTGGCAGAATTTCATAAAGTTCTTGAGATGCATGGGCCAAAGAAATGGGCTTTTCATCTTCAGCTGTCAGCTCACAATAGGTCTCTGCAATCTCCCAACTTGGATTTTCTTCCCAGGCTTTTTTCAGCAAAACTTCCGCAGCCCGTTTATCTTTTTTATTCTTCAGAATCTTGGCGTATTCTAACAAATTAGGCAAAAATTTTGATTCTTCCTTATAGGCCTGTTCATGATATCCAATGATTTCCCGGGGAGAATTTTCTTCCCCATGGGCTAAACTATAAAAACAAATGGCTTTTAGATGATCTAAGGTTTCCTTACTATGCACATCTTTTTTAGCTGCCCGAGAAATGTTTTCTAAAGCTTGTTCCCAATTGCTTTTCAACATATCGAGTCGAATAGCGTTCTTTAAAAACCACCCCTCATTTGAAAACTTTTTGCAAGCTGACAAAAGCAACTTTTCTAACTGCGCCGTTTGATTGGCTTTGAACGCATTATCCATTTCATCATAAAGAGCCATGGGTACAAATTCATCAAACTTTTTTAAATGGTTTAAGGCCATTTCTTCCAGTTTTTTATCTTTTAAAGCTTGGGAAGTTTTCAGCAATAAAATCCCTGGGATCGGGGATGTGGGCAGCAGATGGGAAAGTTCCAAGGAAATCTTTTTAGCACTTTTATAGCTTTGGAACTCTAAATCTGAAAAGGCTTGGGCAATAAGTTTATCCGTATCTTTTTTAAAGAAATTGCCAAACTTAAATATTTTTCGCGCAACCCAAACGATAGCGTCCCAACCCGACCGTACAAGGGCAAATAAAAAAAGCAAAACCAGTAAAACAAACACCGCAAAACTGACCGTTGTTTTGATTTCATATCCCTGCCAATTAATAAGAATAGACCCCGGATTATCAACCAGCCAAAATAGAACTGTAAAGATGAAAAGCAGTTTAAAAGTAAAAACAAGAATTTTAAAGTACATTGGTCGCCTGCAAATTTGAAGTAATAAAGAATTCTAAATCTTCTAATGTGTTGAGAGCATTTAATTTGTTTTGAACAAGGATTATGAGCTCTTGATTATCTGGAATTTTTTGTTGTATGACCACCAGGGCTTCTGAAAGCTTATGCGCCTCAATCAAGGCTATTATGTCATTCATAGCATCAGAATCTTCGACCTTTTTAATGACCAAAAGATTCTTAAAAAAGGCCAAAACTTTTTCTAAGAATGTATTCTGGGTAACGACCGAAGTCGGCTTTTCAAGGGCCCTTAGACTTTTCAATATATCATCATCCATCGGTATACCAGAAGCAGCAAACACCCTAAGCGCATCTAGATTCACAGCGTCTTGAGGTAAAGCTTCCTGCACCTGATCCAAAATTCTATCATAGGGGGCGCCCTCATAAACTTTTTTACTCAAACGATTCACTAACAAAAACCAAAAGGCTTTCCTGTTAAGTTCTTGTAAATCTTTTTGCATTTTAGGAAGCAAGCTCATGCTTTGCTGAAAATCGGCCCCCATAGATTCATGTTCTTTTTTGCTATCTTCTAAAGCTTGTTGCAGATCCAAAATATCCTGTTGCATTTTTTGCAAAAGAGTTTTGTCATCGATGGAATTGGGTTTTGAAAATTTTAAATAATCCGCAACAGGGATATAATCAAAGGCAATCAAAAATCCCACAAAAGTCAGCACAAAAGCAAGCAAAACCCAAAAGGAAAAGATAGGATTTTTTTTCTTTGCTTCTTGCGTCTTAAAATTTTTCAAAGGTGATATATTTTTCTCCATTCCGAAATTATATATAAATTGAATTAGAATGTCGAATGGAAAGGCTAGACAACAGAAATAATCTGCTATAGGGTGTCGCTGAAATTCTGAAAAGGTTGGATGAAATGATTGAAAGACTAAAATCTTATACCAAATTCTTATCTGTACTTCTTCTTCTGGGGGTGACTAATTGCGCAACAAAGCGAGATCCCATTCCCTTTAACGGCCTTTGCTTCGAGAAACCTTCTGCGGTTGTTATTGCTGAAATTTCAGGCTTTGATAAAGCTAAGTACTTCAAAGAAGGAGATCAAGGGTTTCTTGATGTTTTGATTAATGATTTTTTTGCAAGCTCCCTAAATAAGAGACTTGAAAGAATTGATGCGAAGCCCATTATGAATGAAAGATTCTATGAATTTTTTGCTAAGCGCTTCCAAGAAAATAATTTCAAAGTTATAAAATGTCCCCATCCCTTGAACAGAAAAGATCTTTCATCCATAGACAAAGCTAACTATGCCCCCTACGACTTTATGTTTCTAAGGGAAAAATATGAGGCGGAATATGCCCTAATTGTTGAGCCTAAGTCCTTTGGGTTAACAAGAAACTATTATGGCTTCATCCCAACAAGTGCGCCCTATGGACATGTTAGTTTGCTGGTTTATCTTGTGCGCTTGGAAGATAATTCTCTTGAAGCCTATTACATGGGGGCATTCAATGGGGCCGTTAATGGAGATTGGGATACACCGCCTGAATATGCCGGGCTTATGACTGCTGTAGAGGATACCCTAAAAACGGCCTTAAATGGATCTCATCAACATTTCTTTAATGAGATTTAAATAGTTTCTCTTGCACCCCGTTCAAAAGGCTGCGGTTTTCAAGAACCTCAAAGTCCACCCATTCAAAAGCCTGGGTTTGATTTTTGCAGGCGTAAATAATTTTTTCTTCCCCTGTTTTAGGATCTTTTGTTTTTTGCAAACATTGGGCACAAATTTCTTTCATCATGCACTGCATGGGGGAAAGGAGCCCAACAAAAGCAGGAACCTTAAAGAATCCAGCATATTTTTCATGGAGGATTTTTAATAAAGTCGGAGGGGCTGCCATATAAACAAACTCTGCTTCCTTAGCAGAATTTGTTTCCAAATATGTTGCCACATTCTTCAGAAAATTTTCTTCGGTAGACAGCTTATTATTGGAAGGTATCTCTGATATATGAACCACCTGATTTTTATTTTTTTTCAGGTGGTCTATATAATCTTCCAAGAGAACATTTTCAAAACCATAGCCAAACACCAGAACTTTTTTACCCAGAGGCATGGGGAATGCAGATCCCGCAGGACCCATCAAGGGAACCGTATCATCAATTTTAAGCTGGCTAATCCAAGGGGCAGAGGGATGATTTCTTTTAATGAAAAAATCCATAGTTCCCTCCTTTTTACTCACATTAGTGCCTGTTACGGGAACAGCTTTCATATTAGGAACTTGTAGCCTGAAAAACTGTCCCGTCTGTAAATTTTTTACTTGAAGAGGGGCATAAACCGTAATCTTAAAGGGATGGTCAGGAAGATCTACTAAATTCACCACTTTCGCCGCTAACAAAGATTTCAGTTTTCTGAAAAACTTTTGGGCAGATGTTTTTGAAGTAGGGGAAACTAAGTCCAAATGTTTGCATAAAAAGGGTGCCTTATCTTTGGCGCTTGCTAGGGCTTTTACCACACTACCCGAGTACTCTGGATGCAGGTCACCCCACAGAGAAAGCCGCCGATCATCTTCATAAATAAAGGGTGTGTAAAGAGGATCTCCTGGTGTTTTATTTTCAAAGAAATCATCTTTTAAAGTTATGCTCTCCAGTTCTTCTGCTAGAACCGTATTGGGGTGGGTTCCCGTTGCCACCAAAATCGTGCGGGCCTTTAAAACAGATCCTTTGTCGAATTCTAAACTTTCAACGTATCCATGCGAGTCTGTTTTGATTGCCTTTAAAACACAGTCATCTAAAATCTGAACCCCTTCTTCTTGAGCCTTAATTAGCTCGTGATGATTCATCCTATAGGCGGGAGATTTCTGAATAGATTGACGATAAAGGAGTGTACAGCCACCCCACTTTTTCAGCAGGTCTTGTTTAGGTCCCTTGTCAGCACGCAACAGTCGGGCATGCTCTAAAAATTCTGCAGCAATTTCTTTGTCTAGCTGTGTCCACTTTTCTTGTCCCTTGCCCTTCAAAGCCTCAAACCGTTTCAAGAATTTTTCCACTTGAATGGGGTAATAGGCTAGCGCTTCTGTGGCTGTATCCACCGCCGTTAAGCCACCCCCTATCACCACAATAGGCAACCGAATCATCAGGGGAATGGCAGCATCTTCTTTAAAAGCACCCGCATGCAGGGTCATCAAAAAATCGGAAGCCTGGCGTACCCCCAGGGCCAAATTATTGGCAACGCTCAGAGTATTCGGTCGTCCCGCCCCCAGGCATAAAGCAACATGGTCAAACCCCAGGTCAAAGGCCTGATCAATTGTTAGAGTACTTTGAAGACGCGTATTACCAAAACATTTGAAAGTTTGATGTCGTTCCAACATCAACCGCACAACCAACAAAAAGTTTTTATTCCACCGGGCTGTGATGCCATATTCTGAAACCCCCCCGAACCCTTGAACTGTTCGGGTGGAAAGGGGCTCAAACAAATCCTGAATGGTTTTGATGGGTTTGTTTTTCAAGTTTGCTGATAAAGGTTGAACAGAAAGCCCTTCAATCCCCACAACTGTATACCCCTTGTGCAGCATATAATAAGAAAGCCCCATCCCGGCTGGCCCCATCCCCGTAACCAAGATTTTCTGATTTCTTTTGGGACTGGGCAAATAGTCCTGTGTTTTTAAAGGATTCCACTTACAAAGAAGATTATAAATTTCAAAACCCCAGGGCAATTTTAAAACTTGCTCTAAAATTTGGGTTTCGATTGCGGGAATATCCACAGGGTCCTGCTTTTGAAAAATACAGGCCTTCATGCAGTCATTGCAAATTCTGTTTCCTGTTAAAGGAACCAAAGGATTATCAATCATAATAACGGCCAGAGCCCCCAGATCAAATCCATCTTTTTTCAGCAGATTCATTTCCGAAATTTTTTGCTTTAGAGGGCAGCCTTTTAAATCATTGTCCAAAGGATTTTTTTGATTTTCAAACCCCTTTGAACAAGAATCTTTATCTTGCTTGTGGCAATACAAACAGTATCTGGCTTGATCTTGCCCATAGGCTTTGGAAAGGGGTGGTGTTGTGCAGTTAAAGCCTTCCCTATCCCGGGGCAAAAATTCTGAAATTAAATCATCATAGTTTGTTTTTTTAGGCAGCTTAAAGAGAGTCCCATGGGCATGAAAAGCTTTTCCCTGTTCATCAAATAAGGCCCAAGCTGCATATTGTTCGGCCCAGTATAATTTTTCTTTGGATCCATCTTGTAAAAGAAGTTCATGCACATGATGGGCAAATTTTTTCTCAAACTCTAAAATATTTTGACGCGAAATTTCTTTCAGATTGTCCAGAATATCTGAAAGCGATTCCGTGGGTTTTGTATAGGCGTGACAGACATGTCGTTGCAGGAAATTTTTTTTGACCGTGGCAAGAATTTCATAGGACAAATTGTCCTGTCGATTCTGAAGAACATCTTTTTGAATTTGGAAAAAATCGCCCAGAAATTCTTCCAGAATAGGGGCTAATTGAATTAAAAATTCTGAGGAGGTTTCGCTATGGGATTTAAGACGTAAAGTTTTAAGCTGACGAAATAGGGATTTGTTTTTTTCTTGTAAATAGCTTAAAAAAATTGTGTCAATTTTCTTAAGACCTTTGAGGTCATACAAATCTTCAAAGGAAAGATTGAAGGAAAGATTTGTCATTTTCCGTCCTTGCGAGAAGGGCGTAGCCCGACGAAGCAATCCAGCTTAGATAAAAAAGAAAGCTGGATCACCACGTCGGCCTTACGGCCTCCTCGTGATGACGGGTATGTTGTGCTCATATTCATAGAACCTTTTCAGGCACACTAAGATGGCTCAAACGAAGTTGATGCTTAACCGTCTCCTTTAAGTTTTCCAGACCCTGCACCGTGGAAGATTCACATCGGCACACAAGAACTTCCTCTGTATTGGATGCCCTAAGCAACCACCAGCCATCCTTTGTTTTTACGCGCACCCCATCAATGGTGAGGACATCTGATAGAGGATCTTGAAGCAGCCGCTCTTTAATGTCATTGACCACTTCCTGTTTTCGTACATTATCGCAAGGAATTCGCAGTTCAGGAGTGTTATGAACATCTGGCAAAGATTCATAAACGTGTGCTAAAGAATGGGGCAGGTTTGATACAATATTCAGCAAGCGAATAGCTGCATACAAAGCGTCGTCAAAGCCATAGTAATGATCAGCAAAGAAAATATGACCACTTGTTTCACCAGCCAGAGGGGCATGCGTTATGGCCATCTGTGCTTTGATCAATGAGTGACCAGTTGGAACCATCAGAGGCACCCCCCCGTGATTTTTAATATCTTCCACCAAAACGTCGCTGGCTTTAATATCCATGATAATTTTAGAGTGCGGCCGCTGGCTTAGAACTTCCCGACTGAAAAGGATCATTAAATAATCCCCCAACCAAAAATTTCCGCGATTATCAATAACACCGATGCGGTCTCCATCCCCATCAAAAGCAATGCCCAGATCTGCTTTTTCGTGAAGAACTCTATCCTTTAAAATTTCTAGATTTTCTTTTTGAGTGGGATCTGGATGATGGTTCGGAAAATGGCCATCCACGTCCTCAAACAACAAAATATGATCGCCCTTTAATTTGTCTATCAGAGGTTTAATGATGGGCCCTGCAGACCCATTTCCCATATCCCAAACAACTTTTAAGGACTTGCCATGATAATCTTGTAACAGCCGATTTTCATAAGACGATTTTATATCTTGATCAAAGATCGTTCCTAAAGTTTTTGAGACAGAAAATTCCTTAATAATATCTTGAAATGTCTGAATATCTTTTCCATAAAAAGGACGGTCCTTTAAAGTCATCTTAAAGCCATTAAAAGTGCCACCATTATGAGATCCCGTGATCATAATTCCGCCATCTGTTGGCAATTCCTTAACAGCATAATACAACAAGGGTGTGGGGCATAGACCTAAGCGAATAACATCAACACCTGCCTCTTGTAATCCCTTGATTAAAGCATCTTCTAAAGAATCAGAACTTAATCGACCATCTTTCCCAAGGGCGACTGTTGTGCCCTTATTTTGTTTAATGATGTACCCAAAACATTGTCCAACAGCCTTGGCATCGGCCTCAGACAATGTTTTTTCATAAATGCCCCGGATGTCATATTCTCGTAAAATAGATGGGTGAAAATGATGATATTGTTTCATCCCTAAACTCGCAAAAGGGGACGCCCTAGAGAATGGTAAATAAATCCTGATTTTTTCATGTCAGACAATCGATAAATATTTCGCAGGTCAATCATTAGCGGGCTGTTCATTAGTCCTTTAATTCGCTCTAAGTCTAAAAACTTGAATTCATTCCATTCCGTCAAAATGACCAAAGCATCAGCTTCCTTCAAAGTGCCGTAAGCATCTTCATACCAATCCACATCCTTCAAATAAAGCTGGGCATTCTCCCTACCAACAGGATCATAGGCCTGAATACGAGCTCCTGCTTTTTGGAGTCCTGGAATAATTGTCAGACTTGGAGCATCCCGCATGTCATCTGTATCGGGCTTGAAAGTAAGCCCCAAAATAGCAATTTTTTTATTTTTAACGGACCCTCCACAGGCATGAACGATTTTTTCAACCATATGTTTCTTACGGTCATCATTCGCTTTAATAACAGAATCAACAATGGTTAAAGGCGCCCCATATTCCCGGGCAGTGTGACTCATAGCCAAAGTATCCTTTGGAAAGCAAGATCCCCCATACCCTGGACCTGTTTGTAAAAATTTTGACCCGATTCGGGAATCCAGCCCCATCCCCTTTGAAACATCGTGCACATTTGCGTCACACTTTTCACACAAATCCGCCACCTGGTTGATAAAAGTAATCTTAGTGGCCAAAAAGCTATTGGCTGCATATTTAATAATTTCGGCTGAGGCGGGATCCGTAAACACAATAGGGGTTTCCAACAAAGAAAGGGGCCGATAAAGTTCCCGCATGACTTCTTCCGCACGCTGGCTACGACATCCCACAACAACCCGGTCAGGGCGCATAAAATCTTCAATGGCGGATCCTTCCCGCAAAAACTCAGGGTTTGAAACCACATCGAATTCTTTATGAGGGGCTTTTTCCTTCAAAAAAGTGGCCAACTTTTTGTTGGTATCTACAGGAACCGTAGATTTTGTGACAACAACCGTATAAGCATCCATATGCTCAGCAATCTGCTCAGCCGCGGAAAAAACATACTTTAAATCTGCTTGCCCATCTTCCGCTTGGGGTGTTCCGACCGCAATAAAGACAACGGTTGCTTTCTCAATGGCGGATGGAATATCTGTTGAGAATTTTAATCTTCCTGCCTTTGTGTTCTTGCGGATCAGATCTTCAAGACCGGGCTCATAAATGGGGCTGATACCTTTTTCTAAAATTTGTATCTTCTTGGCGTCTACGTCAACACAGGTAACGGGAAAGCCAAACTCAGCAAAACAAGTTCCCGTAACCAAGCCCACATACCCCGTTCCCATAACTGCAATTTTCATATGATATCCTAACTTATTAAGGTAAATATTTTTTCAGAAAGCTTAAGGTGTCTGCCCTAAGATCTTTCCGGTCCAGGGCAAAAGCGATCGTGGCTTCCAACAGCCCCTGTTTAGATCCACAATCAAATCTTTTTCCATCAAAATCCAGGCCATAAAAGGGCCTCTTTTTCAAAAGGTGGGCCATAGCGTCCGTTAATTGAATTTCCCCCCCAAATCCTTTTTTGCATTTTTCTAAGGCATCAAAAATGTTGGGTTCCAAAATATATCGCCCAATGATGGCTAAGTTAGAGGGCGCATCTTGAACTTTTGGTTTTTCAACCAATCCCTCAATCTCACAAATATTGCCCTGTTGGAATTTGGGTTTAACGATGCCATAGTTAGAGGTCTGATCATGGGGAACCTCCATCAAAGCAATATAGTTCCCTGGATTTTTATCATAGGCACTGATCATTTGGGATAGACAAGGCTTCTTGGACAAAATCAAGTCGTCCGCCAACAAAACGGCAAAGGGTTCATCCCCAATCAAATTGCGGGCACACCAGACCGCATGACCAAGCCCCAGAGGCTCCTGCTGCCTGGTATAGATCACATTACCCGGGTCTAATACAACATCATTCACCAGGCGCAGATCTTCTGTCTTTCCACGTTTTTCGAGGGTGGCATTCAGCTCATAGGAATAGTCAAAAAAATCTTCCAGGGAAGATTTTCCCCGTCCTGTAACGAAAATGAACTGCTCAATGCCTGCAGCTTTGGCTTCCTCTACTGCATATTGAATCAAAGGACGGTCAATCACCGTCAGCATTTCTTTGGGCATAGACTTGGTAGCCGGCAAAAACCGGGTCCCCAATCCCGCAACGGGAAAAATAGCTTTGCGTATTTTCTTCATGGGTTGACTATAAAATAATAGAGGGGGGTTTTCAATGATTTTAGGGAAAATGAATTGGAAACTCGACATTCTGGTTTCCTTTAGGTATATATGGGGCATTCCTTGGGAGAGGTGGCCGAGTGGTTGAAGGCGCACGCCTGGAAAGTGTGTATACGCCAAAAGCGTATCGAGGGTTCGAATCCCTCTCTCTCCGCCAATTAGATGTTTCTTATAGATTTATAGGTAGAAAGTGCTCTCTGTCTAGATTTATTCAGATCTACAATTGGATGAGGATAAGTAGTGCCCAGGGTTATTTTCGCTTTCTGTAAAACATCTTCGGGAGCCTCCCAAGGCTTAAATAGATATTTGAGTGGTAAATTTTCTAGCTCTGGAACAAAACGACGGGTATAGATTCCCTGAGAGTCAAATTTTTCTCCCTGTAAAACTGGATTAAATATTCTAAAATAAGGACTAGCATCTGCCCCTGACCCAGCAACCCATTGCCAACTGGCACTGTTACTTGCCAGGTCTGCATCCACCAAACAATCCCAAAACCATTCTTCCCCAAATCGCCAATGAATTCCCAAATTTTTTACAAGGAATGAAGCCACAATCATTCGAAGGCGGTTATGCATATATCCGGTTTGCCAAAGCTCTCTCATACCTGCATCTACAATAGGGATTCCTGTCTGTCCTTTTTGCCATGCTTGCAAAAGATTTTTGTTGGAACCCCAAGGAAAATTATTGAATTTTTTTTGAAAATTTTCATGGGGTAATTCAGGAAAGTAATACAATAAATAGCATGAAAATTCACGCCATCCCAGTTCCGTCAAAAAACAGTCTGAGTCTTTTTCCCAACCTTCTATTTGTCCTTTTGATTGGGCCTTATACCAAATTTGATTGGGGGAAATTTCCCCAAAATGCAAGTGAGGAGACAATCTTGAAACATTTAATTTGTCGGGATGATTTCTTTTTTCTTGATAGCCTAAAAGCCCATTTTCCAGAAAGTGTTCTAGCTTTTTGTGCGCTGATTTTTCACCAATTTCCCAGAAAGATCCAAATGACTTATACCAATCCTTCTTCGGAAGTAGATTCAGATTTTCCAGAACAGTTGGATTTGAATGGTCTTTAAGAAAGTGAACTTTTGGAATGCTGGGCAAGGGTTTTCTTGGTATAGGCCCCTGAAGGCATCCTTTTCTGTAAAAAGGGGTAAAAACCTTATAGGGTGTTTTTTCTTTTGTGAGAATAGAATTTGGATCCCATAAAAAAGAACCATTGAAGATGTGGCATTCAATTCCAGCCTTTTCTAGTTCATGCTTTATAAGTCTATCGTTTTCAACTCTCCAGGGCTCATAACACTCATTCCAAAAGACAGCCTTTATTTTTTTTGATTTTAGAATATCCCTAAAAACCTGCCGGGAAGATCCCCTGTAAAAATTCAGACTATGGTTAAGAGATTTATTAAGATTTTCTAAAGAGTGGTGCAGCCACCATCTGCTGGCTTCCCCCATTTTGAAAGGGCCAGGGCTCTGATCATCTAAGATATATATAGACATAAGGGATCCCCCTTGAGCCGCCTCAGAAAGAGCTGGGTTATCAGAGATCCTTAAATCTTGCCTAAACCAGAAAATAGTAATGCTGTCAGTCATGGGGACCGAAAGAATTCCATGGCTGGGAAAATAGCTTTGCGCATTTTCTTCATAGGTTGACTATAAGATAAGAGGTTAGCAGTTTCAATAGTTTTAGGATGTAGCCAATTTCTTACAAAAGAAGTATGTTGTTACTTACCTATGTTTTATTAGGAACCTCTCCTCGCGCCTTATATCCTCTAAAGAAATCAGCTATAATAGGCTGAGAATTCGAACCCCTCTCTCTGTTATTGAGAATGGGGTAAGGATATTGGAAAAGGGGCTGAAATCTAAAGTTCTATTGTTTAGCTTTTAGAATAGCAATATAACGAGGTGCTGAATTTGCGTCAGATATCCATCCATCGGTTAACACGTGACATGGTTTTATCTTATTTAGCTCCTTAAGAAAATTCTTGTTCATTTCCAAATCTTCATTTTCGTGTCCTTCATAAATCATAAATTCCCAAGGAATGTCAGATAATTCTTCTATCCATCCGATGTGCCCTCTAATAGCTAGGTAGGAGATCACGCACCCCTTAAGTTGCATAGAAAGATGTTTTTTAAGAGAAACTTCTTTGCTTAATTTAATCCCTGTAAGAGAAAATCTTGTGCAACCAATAGATAACAAGACTTTCTCTGCATAGGGAACAACTTGAGGAAAATCAAAACCATGAAGCCAAGCTGCTCCTTCCTTTAGATACTGGGCCCCCATTAAACCAAGGTTGCACCCTACATCTATAATAAATTTATTTTCTAAAGTAATATTAGATTCAATTAATAACTTTTTTAAAACTTTAAAACGTTCAGACGGAGATCTTTTTGCCGTCAAATTAAGCCCTGGAATTTCTTGATAGAGATATTTTCCTCCCATCAAGTAGCTTTTTTGACCGAAATGAGAGGCCTCAGAGGCTTCAAGAGCTATTTTTTTCAAATAATTATAATAGTTCCCCAAAGAAAAATTTTGCAAATCTACATATTTTGGTGACTTTGAATGGGAGTCATAAATTAGATTGCCATTGCATTCTGGGCAAACAAAATCCATGTCTTCGTACCCATTCCAGTTAATGAGTTTGATCAGATTTTCTGCCTCAAGTTTCTTTATGTCCTGGATAAAATTTTCACACTTTGCCTGAGCGGCAATTTTGCCATCAATATGCTCCATAATGTAAGCCACATGAATGTCTCCATTCTGAAACTGAATTTCTTCGATGTCATAAAGCCTTGGTCCCATTTTTAAATTAAAGAATAGGTTGTGGACTAATAATAAATCTTTATGAGAAGGGGAAAATAACTCATAAGACTTGCAAGCCTTGTTAGGGGCAACAAAGGATTTATCTATCCCCCCTTTGTGTTTAATAATTTTAGCCCCAAATTTTCTCGGTCCATAAGGAATAATGTCCTTCAGGGAAGAAATTTCAACACTGTGTGGCGGAAAATAATACGTATGTCCCCCTTCTTTAAAATTTTTTATTTGTTTGCAGAAAACCTCTAAGGACTCAATATCTAGCTTCAAACGCAAACTTTTTTGAAGAGGCAGTTCAATCTTCCATTTTTTTTTCGAGCCTATAAATTGCTTTAGAATTCTTAAAATGCCCACCTGCTTCAGGGTATTAATTTCAATTTTTGTCTGATCTTTGAAATTTCTTGCTCTGATGAAAAAATCAGGAAAATGTGTTTTAAAATATTTTTTTATTATTGTATACATTTCTAACCTTTTTTAAGAATTGAATTCCAAAACTCTAACCGCTGCTGAAGAGTTTTTTCAGTAGACAAATGATCTACGGCGTATTGGTGGAGTCTTTGAGCAAGCATATCACCTTCCGTTTCGATACGCTTAATCCATTTAACAGTTTCTCGAGCAATTTCTTCGATGTCGTTTTGATTTACTGGAGATCCGAGTTGTTGTTTCTGCAAATACTCATGGCCTGTCGAAACGCTTATGACTGGTTTTCCCATAGATATATATTGTTTTACTTTCTGAGAAGCGTTTCCAGTTCTTTTAATTTTATGTTCTTCAAAAAAAGAGTAGCATATAGTCATGGCTGCTATACAGGTGGGAATTTCTGAGTATGGCAGTTGTCCCGTTAGCAGTATTTTCTTTCTCGGGAAACTGGTTTGTTCGACTAAATTGTGCAACCTTTCATCGTATCCGACAATCAAGACATAAAGATTATTTATAGTGGATTCTAGTTTTTCCGCAACTTTCAATATTTGAGTGGCACCTCTTTGGGTCGGAAGACTTCCGGCAAATCCTAAAACTATAGAATTTTTTGGGACGTTTATTTTCTGTCGAGGCCGTAAAGTAAAATCTGGAAAAAACATCTCTGTGTTAATATTGTTATCTATTATTTTTGTTTTTTCGAATTGGGCTAAACCTAAGGCAATAAGTGTTTTCTTTGTTTCTGGCATAGCTACGTCTATAGCATCTGCCCTTCTATAAACCGCCTTGGTTATCAGATCATTAAAAAAGAGATAAATTCGGTCAGAAACTTTTTTAGAATCTGATCTACCAACCCACCAAAGAGCTGCAGTTTTTATAGATAGTTTAATTTTTGGATTAAAAATTTTCACGAGCAAGGGCACTATAGGATAGTCTGTAAGCCGACATACTAATATTTGGGTTTTTCTATTTTTAATTTCCTTATTTATGAGCAAAAAGCGACGAAACCATTTCAAGATCATTGATATTCTTGGCGCATCACCTAAAAAAAAGACATTTAACTTCTCTAATACAGGATTATTTTTATTCTCACTTGCCAGAAAAATAGAACAGTTCTTCACATTTAAAGATGAAAGAGATTTTATAAATTCAAGTTCATTAACTGCAGGTCCATCGTTTTTATTGAGATTAACTTCAGTATAGTATCCAATTCGAAGCATCTTCATAATTCCGCCTCCATAATTTTAACAATCTTACTGGCAGCGTCCCCATGGCCATAATCCTTGATATCCTGTCGTGATTTATAGTGTTCTATACTCCAAAGTCTATTCCAGCCAGCTTCAATAGTTTCTACCCATTCAGTTTCTGATCTCAATGTTACACAGGGTACTTTGTGAAAATAGGCTTCCTTTTGAAGCCCCCCAGAGTCTGTTAAAACATACTGAGCTCTGGATAATACAAACTGAATTTCAAAATAGCTTAATGGGTCAATAAGTATAAGATTGTTTAAAGATATTTGTGAATTTTCTAAAAATTTTCTTGTTCTCGGATGTACAGAGAAAATGATTTTCAGATCATTTTGTTTAGCAAAAGAATTTACATAGTTTAAAAATTTTTGAAACCCATCTAAAGATATCGTGGATTCTTCACGATGTATTGTTAAAAGGGCAAAGTTTTCTGGTAAAAATACAAACTTTTCTTTTAATGCCCTATTAGTATCTATTAATTTTAATGCATATAGTGTTGCGTCATACATGACGTCTCCAACAAGATGAACATCTTCTCTAATCCCTTCAACATTCAAATTGTGAACTGATGTCTGGGTAGGGCAAAATAATAAACTACTTAAATGGTCAGTTAAAACACGATTAATTTCTTCTGGCATATTTTTATTATAGGATCTAAGACCTGCCTCAACATGCAGAATTGGAATTTTTAGCTTAGCTGCTGCCAGAGCCCCTGCTAGTGTTGAATTTGTATCCCCATAAACAAGAACTGAATCTGGTTTTTCTTTAATAAAAATAGTTTCCAGTGCTTCAAGCATATGAGCTGTCATTTGGCCATGAGATTTCCCATTAATATTCAGGTTGTACATAGGGCTTTTTATAGCAAGCTCACGAAAAAAAATATCTGACATATTAGAATCAAAATGTTGTCCTGTATGCACAATAGTTTCTATAAACTTAGAGCTTTTTTTTAATGTTCTAGATAAAACAGCAGCCTTAATAAATTGCGGTCTAGTTCCCACAATCGAGAAAATACGTTTTTTCAACTGTCTACTCCATAATTAATTAAAACAGCTTTATGTTTTCCGTAAAAAGAAAAAAAACTCCCCGCTGCAACGGCAGATGCTCCGGAAGATAGCGCTTTATCCATATCTATTAAACTAGATGCGCCACCACAAACCATTACAGGAATAGAGCTCTTTTGGGCAACATTATGAATCAAATCGCAATCTAGTCCTTTGAAAGTCCCATCTCTATTAATATCGTGCAATAATATCTCTCCTGCTCCATGGTCAATAAAATTTCTTATAAAAAAATCTAAACTATTGGCTGAAACACTATCTCTGCTTCCATGATATTTGATTTTATATCCAAATAGAGTTTTCATAACATCAAGAGAGCAAATTATACTTTGTGACCCATATATTCTTGCGATTTCATCTATTATCTTAGGATTCAAAATTCCTGCACTTCCCAATAAAATTCTATCAAACCCCAGCTGATAAAGTTTATTAACATCCTCAACAGAAGAGATTCCGCCCCCATATGTCAAAGGAACAAAAGCTTGTGCACTTAATTTTTTAAGAAACTCAAAATCTATTTTTTTTGTAAGTGTTGCCCCAATATCGGTGATTACAAGTTCGTTAACCCCCTTCAAATTAAAAATTCGAATAGCATTTAATGGGTCTCCAAGATAGCGCTTTGGAACAAATTTTATCGTTTTTACAAGTTTACGATCCAGTATTTGTAACACAGGAATATATCTATTTTTCAACATGATTAATAAATTTTTTAAAAAATTCTAGTCCAAATCTATGACTTTTTTCTGGATGAAATTGCACCCCATAAATGTTGTCTTTTTTTATGGCTACAACAATTTTCTTATCGGATAGAAAAATTTCTCCGGCAATATTTTTACTATCTTTAGGCTGACAATAATAACTATGAACGAAATAATATTGAGCATGAGAAGGAAGAAAATAATTATTTATTCTACTTACCTCCTCCCAACCTATATGAGGAATCTTAACGTCATCTTTAAAAATATTTCTTAGAGCACACACCTCTCCCTTAATCCATCCTAAACCAGGAAGCACCCCTTCATCACTTTTTTCCAATAAAACCTGCATGCCCAAACAAATCCCCAAGAGGGGGGTTTTTCTTTTAAGAACAGCCTCTTCAAGAGGCTCTAGTAAATTATGTTGATACAGAGCACTCATGAATGCATCAAAAGATCCGATCCCTGGCAGGATCAGAAGATCAGCAGAAAGAATGTCTTTTGGATGACGGGATATAACGCTTTCATACCCTAACTTCTCTAGCATATTAAGAATAGAGGCTCTGTTACCAATCCCACAATCTACAATGGTGATTTTTTTCATTTTTTCAGCCAAATTTTCAAAGGCTTGATAAATTTTCTGTACAGAAAACGAACCCAATAATATTGCCAACAATTATAATGTGATGGGTAGTCATAAAAGGACCGATTAGGCTGATTAAAGAGCTTATCTAGCTCTTCGATTGATATTTCAAATTTTTCAGCAACGTATGCTTTTAAGTTTTTGATATCGTTTTTTGCAATAGGTGCCACGGCTAGTTCTTGGAAGGCCTCATCTCTTGAAATTTGCCCTGCACAGATTAAGGCTGAAAGATGACCTTTGCGTTTATCGTATCCAAATTTTTGCGGCAGCCAATAAGCTTGGTAGAACTTAGTGTAAATAGACTCATGGTGTTTTCCCGAATACGGCTGCCAACCAAATTCTTGTTGTAAAAAAACAGAGGCTTCGGCTTTATTAAAGTTGATATAAGACAAAATACGTTCTTTTTTTATAGAAGAAAAATGATTCCTCCACCACGTTTGAAGAAACGTGTAATGAGGGAATGTCTTAAGCTTTTTTCTACCATTGACACTAGAAATATATTTCCAATCCGAATGCCCCCTAGACCAAGTATTAGGCATAATAGATTCAGTAACAAGATTATTGCCCACCAAAATATACTTAATATTAAACTTTTTTGCGGTCTGGTAAAGAGATGCTACAATAGCATGATCCGTCGGGATTTCGCAATCAGGGACAGAAGCCTTCAAAAAAGACATCTGGAGAGAGCTGAATTCATTCCAGTCTAGCACCTCAGTCCATAAATCAATATCTAGTTTTCTAAGTATTTTTTCAATATTATGAACCGCCAATTCATCATTCCATCCATTGTCAAGATGAAGAGCCAAAGGACGCAGCTTAAGAACTTCTTTTACATAATACGCCACATAAGAACTATCTACCCCACCACTAACCCCTATCAGACAATCATATGGTTTGTTTATGCCATCTTTTTTTATTTTGGAAACTAAATCGTTCAGAATTTCTTCTGCATTTTTTCGAAATTTTGGGAGTTTTGGTATGTTTTGTTTGTATCTTTTACAATAGGTACACCCCTCACTATCAATATGAATTTCTGGATCTGTTGTATCCATTACACAGACAGGACATTGCTTGTAGGGCACAGAAATCATGATACTTTAAATTGCTCTGCCCATAAACCTAAAGAAAAAGAGGCGAGCACATTTTGATTTGAATCATGAGCTCGGTCAAAAAAATCTATATTCATATTTTCTATGATAGCATTACCTTTTGCTAAATAATAAGACAAATAGTCTTGATCTAGATTATTTATTAAAGTTTCCTGGGGGCTGGGAAATCCAAATTTAGTAACTCTGTTTCGCACGATTTCTGGCAAAATTCCTTTCATGGCTTCTCGAATAATAACTTTTGTGTTTCCTTTCTGAAATTTTTTCTCTGGAGGAAGTGAGATTAAAAATTCAACCAATCTATAGTCTAAAAAAGGCTGTCTGGATTCAATACTGAAAGCCATACTGGACCTGTCTTGCCATCTTAATTGGGGCTCAATTGACCTCTTTAACAAATAAATTGTATAATCTTGAAAATTATCAAAGTTTTTTAATCCACTAAAATCAGAATTCTTTCCTCTTGCTGACTGAATGCAAGAGATAATCTCTGGGCAAATTTGCAATAATGTATCCATTGCAAGAGTTTTTCCTTTAAGATTTTTATGAACTCTCAAACTACTATAGAACTCCTTTAATGCAGAAAATATGGAACCATTTTTTAGATAATGAGAAAGAAAATACGGGATCATAAATAAGTAACCACCTGTTAACTCATCAGAACCCTGACCATCTAGAACGACTTTTAGTTTTGTCTTTTGCGAAATATTTTTATAAATATTCCATTCAGATTGAATAGATGCACTAAAAATAGGTTCTTCTTGGTGATAAATTATTTTTTCAATATCCGACTGAAGTGATTCATCTTTTATTTCGCACAGATGATTATATAGGCCTGTTTTTTCTGCAACCGCATTACTATAAAATCGCTCATCAACCAAAAGGTCGGGAGACCAACTTGTAAATGTTTCCACATCTTTATAGGCAGAATTTTTTTTTGAAAGTTCACTGATCATACAAACAATAGAAGAACTGTCTAATCCCCCAGACAAAAGAGCCCCAACAGGAACATCAGCAATCAACCTTTTTTTTACAGAGTCTTGAAAAAGGGCTAAAAATTTCTCTTCAAGATTTCCTCCTTCTTTTGAATACTGGGGTTTATACCATACTTCAGCAGCATACCCATGTTTTTTCTCTGTAAAAACGTGACCTGCTTCAAGGTGATAAATTTTCTGAAATAATGTTGAATTTGAAAGAGGATGATGCCTAAACAATAGAAAAAAAGATAAATGATCTTGATCGATTAAGAGAACATATTCTGGAATAGAAAGCAATTGCTTAATTTCAGATGCAAAGGCAATTTTATTACCTTGTCTGTAATAGTAAAGGGGTTTGACTCCAAAGCGATCTCGGGCCGCAAACACCTTCTTTTCTTTGTCATCCCAAATGACAAAGGCGAACATACCATTAAAACGGTTCAGGCAATCAGCCCCCCACTCCAAATAACTTTTTAGAAGAACTTCTGTATCAGTCTTGGTTTTAAAATGGTGGCCTAAACTTTCAAGTTCTTTGCGAATCTCGATATAGTTATAAATTTCCCCATTATAAGTCACCCAATAGCGTTGGTCCTCAGTACTCATAGGTTGATGACCATCTGCACTTAGATCAACAATGGCAAGCCGTCGATGACCCATTACTACAGGACCATTGGGAGAATTAAATTCATTCCAACCCCTACCATCTGGGCCTCGATGAGCTACACTATCTATAACAGAGGGAGGAAGGTTTTCAAAACCTATAGAAAAAAAGATACCGCACATTTTATTTTATAAATAATTTTATCATGAAACGTTGAAATAAGTTTTCAGCTGCACTGAGAAGCTTTTCTTTATGATTTGGATGGGGGAATAATTCTTTCTCAATTTTGCCTGATAACACATTATTTAAATGAGAAACAAATGCTTCTGCACTGTAGTAATCTTTGTATGCTTTAAAAAATTTATTGCGCAAGTCTTTACTTCTAATATTTTGCAAGGTTTTTCTAATATTATTAGCCAATTCGATAGGATCTCTATTAAATGGAAAAATGGGCAAATTCCAATTAGTATTTTCATACTGAGGATTAAATCCTCCAAAAACAATACAAGAATGAGCCATTCCTTCCATTGCAAGCCTTCCCCACAAACCAGGTTGATCTATAACAATATCTGCCGTTTTTAAAATCTTAATGACTTCATCATTAGTTTTATTCTCTAGTAATAAGAAATCAAATTTAACATTTTGGGCGCGCAGAATTTCTATTGCATCTAAAACAATTTTAGTCCCTTTCAGTTCTCTATGACTTGGTGCATGCACTATAAGAGGAACTATATTATTTATTTTTTTATCTGGCGCTAAAAAATCTTTTTGGCACAACCTAAAGTAATAAGCACCATCATCTAAAAAAGTTTCCATATTCATCAATGTATAAATTGGAATACGTAAATAGCTAGGAAATTTCTGATAAAATAATTTTTGCAAAAAAACGAGGGTTGGAAACATCTCATTCAAAGAAGGAAAACAATACTCCATTCCTTCCATTTTCATTAATTTATTGTGAATTGGCCTATAACGGACGTCATCTCCACAATGAAAAATAACTATTTTTTTCCTCAAGATTTTTAAAAGAACAAGGTCTAGGTTTACAGGAAGAAAGGTACAATTCCAGAAAAATATAAAATTTTCTTTTCCATATAAAAACTTAGGCAGATAAAAAGCTTTTTGAAAGAAAACCCAATATTTCCTTAGATTAGGATATTGATTGAGCCATTCTGGTATTTTAATAGTATAGTCATATAAATTATTTTTATCAAAAAAACCTACTATCCCCATAGCTGTCACGTCATCAAAACCACAATAATTAAGAGCAAATTTAGTGGAATAGATACATCCGCATAATTCCTGAATACCAACGAAATACCCTTTTCCTTTTATTTTGAGAGGTAAAAATATTAATATTAGTATTGAAAAATAGAAAAAAGATAAAAAAACAATTAAACTGTTGTGAAAAAATCCTATTAACAGGAGCATGATGCGCCAGAAAAACCTGAGTATATTCATTTATTGATAAAAAATATTTATTTTATTAGAGTTTTTTAAGGTGACTTTTTGTTTAAATCTTAATACATTCATCGATAAATTATAGCGTGATAGCAATTCTGCTACTGCAATATCTGTATTGACTAGTGATCCGCAAGCAAGAATCGCCATTTAATGCTTTTTATACCATTCTATTGTCTGACTTAAACCATAAGAAAAAGGTGTTAAAGGTATATCCTTAATAGCTGCTTTTAATCTACTAGTATCAGCTAAATGTCTTTGTACATCAGCGCTTCTTTTGGGTTTATATAAGAAATTACCCTTAAAACCCATAAGATTAGAAATTTCGGTCACTAATGATAGTATGTTTGTCTCAATACCAGACCCTATATTATAGAATTTTTCTTTAAGAATATGCGGATGGTCTATAAATTTCTTTATTATATGTACAGTATCCTTAACGTATATAAAATCTCTGGTTTGCAAACCATCTCCTTCAATAATAGGTTCTTTTTTATCCAATATTCTCATAATCGTAACAGGTATAATAGCAGCTAAGGCCTCTCTGTTTTGCCTAGGTCCATAGTTATTAAAAGGTCTTAGAACTAATACATCTAGATCAAACATATTGAGATAAGAACGGATAGCTAAATCCGCTGAAGCTTTCCCGGCCGCATATGTCGTTTCTGGAAGGAGCGGATGATCTTCATTTATTTTTTCACAAACAGCAGAGCCAAAAACTTCTGAAGTCGATATGTGTAAGAGCCTTTGGTATTTTTTTAATCTTAACGCCTCTAAAAGATTAATTATTATTTGATTGTTAACATTAAAAGCTTCAGCAGGGTTTTCAAATGAATACAATAAAGCTTTAGTAGCAAAATTTATAATAATATCTGGTTTTTCAAGATGTATGATATTGTTTAGACTTAGAGTATTAGCTGCATCCTCTTTATAGATTTTTATTTTTTTATTATAAGACAACGCATCTTCAAGATTTTTCATATTTCCTAGAAAGAAATTGTCAACCACAGTAACTTTTGCTTCTTGCTCTTTTAGTAAACGATCGACAAAATGGCTACCAATGAACCCGGCACCTCCTAAAACTAAGTATTTCATATAATTCTTTCTACTCTTCTGACTTTAAAGATCTTACAATTTTTGCTGGATTTCCTTGCACTAAAGTATTAGGGGGAACATTTTTTGTTACGGTGCTCCCTGCACCAATCAGAGCTCTTTTGCCGATTGTAACACCACAAATAATAACACACCCAGCTCCTATTGAGGCTCCATCTTCAATAAGAGTATCAACAACGGTCCAAAGACCACTTGTGGCACGGGGATACTTGTCATTAGTGAAAGTTGTATTAGGTCCTATAAAAACTTCTTTTCCTATTTTTAAACCTAAATATAACTGAACTCCATTTTGAATTTTGCAATCATTGCCAATTACAACCCCTTTATCAATGTATACACATTGCCCTACGTTACAGTTTTTTCCTATAACAGCCCCTTCTCGAACTTTTGACCAGTTCCAAATTTTTGTTTTCTCTCCAATAGAGGCATCAGGGCTAACTTCTGCAGTTTCATGAACGAAAAAATTTTTCATTAAATTCTCCTTAATTCTTTGATTTAGAAATCAATTCCATCTCCACAATTTCATACCTTCTTCCCTCCCTAGGGCAGACCAAGTCTTCTCCTAGTTTTTCACCTGCATGAGATACCCAACCGATTTGTTTGGCTGGATTGCCTACCATGACAGCATGAGGTTTGACGTCTTTTGTAATTACGGCTCCTGCACCAATCAAGCTATAAGCACCTAATTTATTGCCACAAACAATAGTAGCATTGGCACCAATCGTAACACCTTTTTCCACATAGGTGGTGCGGAATTCATCTTTGCGTTCAATTTCAGCCCGCGGCGTATGAACATTCGTGAAAACACAAGAGGGTCCACAAAAAACTCCATCTTCTAAGATAACCCCTTTATAAAGGCTGACATTATTTTGAATCTTGCAACGATTTCCCACGACTACATCGGGACCAATCATTACGTTTTGGCCAATCACACAGTCTTTCCCTATTTTTGTTCCCTTTAGAATATGGGAAAAATGCCAAATTTTCGTTCCCTGCCCAATTTCAGCCCCTTCGTCAACAAAAGCTGTTTCGTGGACAAAATAGGGAAGGGTTGCAGTTTTTAAGTTAATGGTTTTATGGGAATGTAACGACTGTTGAGCTGCATCTAAAACTTGCAACACTCTTAAGCCCTCAAGGCCATCTGTTCTAGCTTTTTGATCATTTTTAATGCACTCAATAAAATGCTCACATTCAAGCTTAAGGGGTTCGGCAGCCTCCAAAGAAACGTTAACAACTTCTGCCTTTTCCGGGTGAGGCATCCCATCAATCCAATTGACCTGATGAGGGTACAATTTTAGCTTTTCTTCCCAAGGAAGACCATCATCAAATACAGCCATTCCCTTTTCTCCAACCACAACAAGCTTTTGTTCTTTATAGGGATGCAGCCAGGACACAAAAACATGAGCCTGTATTCCATTTTTAAAAGACAAGTGGGTCGTAGTTACATCTTGAATATGGGGATGCAAATGGCAGGCGCCTGTGGCATAAACTGTTTCAGGAAGGTCTCCAGCTAGCGCCAAAATCATAGAAATATCGTGGGGGGCAAAACTCCACAAAATATTCTCCTCATTGCGAAATTTTCCTAGATTCAAACGATTAGAATAGATATATTGAAGACGACCCAGACGACCCTTTGAAATAAGACGTTTGAGTTCTAAAAAGGCAGGATGGTATTGCAACAAATGACCCACCATAAGTTGGCGATTCGATTTGGTAGCAAGATCGCAAAGTATTTTAGCTTCCTCAATCTTTAAGGAAAGCGGTTTTTCTACAAAAACATGTTTTCCAGCTTTCAGCGCTTGTTGAGTAAGTTCAAAATGTTGAACCGCCGGCGCCGCAATAACAACCCCACTGACGGAACTTTTTAATACCTGATCTAGTGTTAATGAGGGCACATCGTAAGTTGTAGAGGCTTGAAGAGCTAATGTTTCATTCGCATCGCAAACTGAATCCAGAGCCCCCAGTTCTGAAAAATTTCGCACCAGGTTTTTACCCCAATATCCACAACCAATAACAGAGATTTTAATGTTAGACATTTTTTTCCATTTTTTTAGCCTTTGCAACATCAGAAATTGAGCACTGTTCCACCTCAACTACCCGATCACAGTCCTTTAATGTGCTCAAGCGATGAGCAATCATGATAACGGTACGATCTTTAATGACAGAATGAATCGTTTCCATAAGGCGCGCTTCCGTTGCTGTATCTAAAGAAGACGTGGCCTCGTCAAATATCAAAACTTCCGGGTCTCTATACAAAGCACGGGCAATGGCAATACGTTGGCGTTCACCACCAGACAAACGAATTCCTCGTTCTCCCACAATAGTTTTAGGGCCATTGGGAAGTTGGGCAATTAGGGCCCCTAGCTGAGAATCTTCAATCACTTTCATCAATCTTTTCTGGTCAATTTTCTCTGGTTTTTCGCCAAAGGCGATATTGGCTTCAATCGTATCGTCTGTCAAATAAATAGATTGGGGCACATATCCTATTTTGGTATGCCATTGGTAAGAGTTAGCCGGATACTGACCATCAATCACAATAGTGCCGTGGTAAGGCTTTAAAAGGCCTAGAATCAAATTGATGAGAGTGGATTTTCCCGAGCCCGTCTCGCCCACAATACCAATACATTCTCCCTTTTTGATTTCCAGATTAATTTTGGATAAGGCATCTTTTTCCGTATTGATGTATCGAAAATCAACGTCCTTTAAAGTGATGGATTTTTTAAACTGAAATTGGGGAATTTCTTCATAATTTTCTTTCAAAGTATCCATATGATACTCTTCATACACTCTTTCAATGTTTGGAATTGCGGCCTTAAACATATTTAGAAACCCAATCATTTTATTAAGTCCTGGCATCAGGCGAAAACCGACATACAAATACCCCCCCGCAATGCCCAACATTTGAAGAGAATTTTCATGACTCATGCATAAAAAAGAAATGGTGCCAACAAAAAGACCCACAAACAGTATTTCTATTGTAATACGTGGCAAGGCATTAAATGCCATCTGAGCTGCCTGAATTCGTGATTTTTCCTTGGAATATTTATAATATGAATTCACAAATATCTCTTTTTTCCGCAAAAGAATAATTTCTTTAAAGGCATGAAAAAATTGATACAGATGCTCTTGAGCCTTTATATTGGCTCCTTGCATTTTTTGTCCCCAGTTATAGAACAAGGGAAATACTAAT
This sequence comes from Alphaproteobacteria bacterium, assembly GCA_037146715.1. Taxonomy (NCBI): domain Bacteria; kingdom Pseudomonadati; phylum Pseudomonadota; class Alphaproteobacteria; species Alphaproteobacteria bacterium. Next base: position 2,919 of record JBAWWO010000010.1, on the reverse strand, counting down.
TTGATCATTAAAAATGTTAAAATACCCCCTATTGTAAAAACAAATAGGGCAAGGGAGGGGTTCATATAAACAATCACTCCAACAAGACAGAAAAAAACGACAGATTCAGACAAAATAACGGCTATAGAAAGCATACCATTAGAAAAGGCATGTTCCGCATCACCACTTACCGTAACAGTGCCAAAGGAAGAATTCCGTGTCAAATAAAAACCATAATCCATTTCGGCATATTTATTTAAAAGCCTAGACTTAAATTCATAATTCATTTTTTGGATGGCGAAGTTTTGATAAAAAATTTCTGCGGCGGCTATAATATTTTTAATTAAATAAATCGCCCCAAAAGTCAGGGCAATATAGAAAATTGTCCGTTGTGGGGAAATTTCGGCAGTAATGCCCAATTTTGCGAAATATTTCTGTCCCACCAAAGGGTCATTCAGCACCTGCGCAAAAATCACGATTACGGAGGCTGTAATCACCTCTAACAAGGAGGAACACAAGGCGAATCCCGAAATTCCGATCCACTTTAATTTTTCTTCCCGCGTTAAAAGAGCCCGCAGTTTTTGAATGGCTGAGAATATAGAGGGGGAGGTTGTCATCAATCTAAACTTTTCCCTATCTTTTCAATCGCCAATTCCTTAACTATAGGCCCATTCACACCTTCGCCCTCGCCCACACAGGCAAATGTTTTTGTGTCATTTCCCCTTTGAATCCATCCTACGAACCACCCAATGTTCGTGTCCGTTCTAGTCCCGTCTGAATCTTGCTTTCTGCCAGAACCTGTCTTTCCATAAAGCTTCCAATTATTTGGCAAGGTTGTTAAATACAAAACTTCCCGGGTATGGTCATAGGCTTCTGCTGAAATTCGAAATTTTCTAGCAACTACATTGTCCAAAAAATCAATTTGCTGCAAAGGGGTTATTTGCAAAGAGCTACTTAACCAAGACATAACTAAACCATTATTCAGTCCAGCATCCCCAGACAAATCCTTATTACCATAATTGAACATATCCACATAATGTTGGAATTTTTCCATACCCATTTTTTGGGTCAAAATCTGCGAATACCATACACAGCTATTCGTAATCCAAGATTGGGGGGTTTGGTCTTGGGCGTGTTTTTCAAACCCCACAGGTCGTCCATCATAGGGCCATAGAGGATGTTGACTATCCACCAAAATCCCTGAATCAAAACCCATTAGACTTAGGGCAATCTTAAAGGAAGAACAGGGGGAATAGGAAGCTTCACAATTCCCCTCCCGCTGAATAATTTTACCCTTTTCTTTCATAACAAAGCAAAAAGAAGATGGTGTCCCTTGACTGTATTGTGCCAAGAAAGTCGTAAACAGAAGAATGAGTAAGAAATATTTTTTCATCATTTTTACCAATGCTGCCGCAGTCTGGGTGCGCCCGCAATTTTTGGCGCCAGACCGAAAAGGTTAGTCGTTTAATATCACACCTAAAGTTTTTTGGCTTTAGAAATGTGCAAAAGATCCAACACCAAAATACGTGCAGGATCTATCTTTTTTTGCAACCGATCATAAGTACCCTGGGGGTCCGCAATGTCTGTAATCAACACAGCATCATACCCCTTCAAGCTTTCTAATTTAGGTACAATTTTTACCTTAAGTTCTGTGCTTTGGGCCACAAGGGCGGCAATATCTGCCAAATCGCCCTTCCCAGCCAACGCCACAGAAAAGAATCCTTTTTCCAAACACACCCTAAAAACTACATCGCACTGGGACCGGGCATCGCGAAAAAAAGACAGGGAAGAAGAAAGATAATCGCGCACCATCTGGCTTTTTTCTTTAAACCCCTCGGGCGTTAGGAAATAAGCAATACGGCGGGGGGAAACTTGCGAGGCCCGCACCCATCCCTTTGTAACACAGCGCTTTAGATATTGATTCATCAGTCCCAAAGCAACGCCCAAATCAGAAGAGAGGCCGCGCTGAGTAAAGGAAGGATTTTTTTCAATAGCGTTCAATAGGCCCATCAGGACCTTTTGTTCAGCTTTATTCCGTGTTTTTTGAAAAGTTGCCACGCCTTGTTAAATCCTTTTCGTTTCGTTCATGAACAGAACATAGATCAGAAAATGGATAGAGTCAAGGAATTCTGTATGTTGCAAAAAAACATCTTTGACCGAGTTTTCTTTTAGAAAGGTGTTGACGCTATGCTTGGGGCGTGCGTATATTGGGGTTAAATAAGTTTACGAATGGAGGAATTGAATAAAATGAAAAAATCACTATTAATAGTATCTTCTTTGGCCTTGCTTACTGTTTTCGGATTTGAAGCAGAAGCTAGATTTGGCGCAAAAGAACGCGAAGCTTGTGAACAAACTTGCACGAAGCGTGGTATGGGAATGAGTCCAACAGCTTCAGAAGAAGCTGGGAAATGTACTTGCCGTGGCGATGACGACGAAACAGTTAACGCTGAAGACTTGAACTAAAAACAAGTTTTACAAAAAGCTTTTACAAAGCAAAAGAATTTAAAGCCCTTACAGGGCAAAAACTGAAAGCAAGATGGTTACACTGTCTTGCTTTTTTGTTGCCTGTGTAGATGCAGAAGATATAGGGGAATCGTCCCTTCCGTTGCCCTCTCTCTTGTTGCCTTCCTCGGCCCCATTTTTTACCTTCCTTGCCCCACCCTTGAATTCCTCGGGCCCCCTTATTGCCTTCCTCAGGCTCTCTTTTTTTGCTTTCCTCGGGCTTGACCCGAGGACCCACGCCTTACTTCTTTCGGTAACCCAACCGGGGCGCGTTCCGCACCCGAGGGAATCAATGAAGAGTAAACCCTACCCCCGTCATCCCGAGGAGGTCGCAAGACCGACGTGGGGATCCAGCTTTCTTTCTTCACTTTTTTACTTCTAACCTATTGACATTTGGTATAATTACATGATATATATTTGTCTTGTCTAGACGGAATA
>JBAWWO010000009.1 GCA_037146715.1 Alphaproteobacteria bacterium | reverse complement strand
TTTAGCTCTCTCCTTCAACCACGAACACCACCCCTACTTATGCAACAAGGCCCCAAAGAGATGGAGATGAGGAAGCCCCTGCAAAAAGACGCAGAACTGAAAATCCTGAGAATCCGCTTTCAATTGTTCCGTATGTTAGACCCGTAGCTTCATGGGTCGCACCAGAGCACGATCAAGAGGCTCCCATTTTCAGAATACCGGCGGAAATTGGTCTTCATATCATGTCTTTTTTGCCACAAAAAGATTTGTCCAGACTGCGGAGTACTTGCCGAGGCATGAGACATGCGGCTCTAGTCCAACATTTAACAGTTCTACAAGGGGTGCCTAAAGTTGTTATTCATGACCCAAGCCGTTTATTCCCTAATATACTTTCTGTAACCAGAAAAGAAGAAACTGGTTTACCTATAGGGTTTTTGCGCCCTTTAAGAGAGTTTAATAACCTACATACTCTTAACTTAGCAGGCTGCGAGATGGGAAATGCCATGTTTCTAGTATTGACGTCTCTGTTTAAACATTTTTCTAGCTTAAAAGATCTAGACATAGGAAGAAATACTATTACTAGTGCCATCTTTTCAGGAAAAAATCCCGAAAAAATATTTATAGAGTTTTCAAGGCTTACTAAACTAGAAAGCTTGACTTTAAACGGTAACAACATTGGGCCTAGTGGGGTCTACTCTTTAAGCTATGCTTTACCCTTTTTGCCTAACTTGAAAAGCCTAGAGTTAGAGGAGATATATCCTATGAAGGACTTGCAGGATATAGACCCTAGTCAGGCATCTGTTCTGAAAAAGAATCATTTCCAGGCGTTTAGCCAGCTCGCTAAAGGGATTTCTTGTGCTCATAATCTAGAAACATTAAGTATAGCCGGCAATTATCTTTCTGCGAAGACAGGCTGTGTTTTGCTAGAGATCCTTTCAGAAAATTGTCCTAGACTAAAGTCATTAGATCTATCAACCAATTGCCTTGCAGATAGTGTTAAACTACTAGGGGAAGAAAAAAAATTCCCTGCACTGGCGGAGCTGGACATAAGTGATAATAAGCTTTCAATGGGAACGGCTGTCGAGTTTGTTAGGGATTTATTGCGGCATCATTCTGATAATATAACTTCTTTAGGCCTCTCTGCTTTAATACGCAAGGCCCCAAAACATGTAAGTGCTTTAATTCCTATCCTTCTAGAATTCCCGAACTTAAAGGTCTTTTTACTAGACGATATGGCCATGGGCAATGAGGGACTTGCCAAGTTACTTCTACAGCCAGAGAAGCTTTCTAAAGTTGAAAAATTAACGCTTGGACACAATAAAATTAGTGCTGCCGGTATCGAGAGTTTGTATGGAGCATCAAAAAACCTCTCTGCTTTAGAAAACCTCCGTTTAGACGACAATGAGTTTAGTGTGCAACATATTAAAAAACTTATGGAAATTTTTCAAAATCTTCCTAGCTTAAAACAGTTATCATTGGCATATAATGATCTTAATAACGATGCTTTTGATGTTTTGATAGGAAAACTTGCAGCCCTTCCCCAGTTAACGTGTTTAGAATTAACGGGAAATAAAGCAACCGCCCGCGGATTAATAAAAATAATCGAAGCTTTACACGATACTGAAATTGTTCCTAATTTGAACTTTTTGGCTCTACACGAGAAGGACGATGGCCTAGTTTTGAGTATTGCTGATAGAGATTTATTAAAACCTTTATTACGCAACATACAGAAATTACGTCCAAATCTTGAATTAGAAGGAATTGAAGAACTGTTGTCTGAAGCAAGGGAAGATCTAGAAGACGACGACTCAGAGGGAGAAGCAGGGGAAGCTCCAGAGAGCGACGACTCAGAGGAAGAAGAAGATCTAGAGTAAGGCCCCTTCCAAACGCTTGCGAGCAAGGTCTGGCCCCATAAGCTCAACCAGCCCCTGAAGTTCAGGACCATGGTCTTGCCCGGTCAGAGCGGCGCGGAGCGGCATGAAAAGTTCTTTCCCTTTGCGCCCACTAACGGTTTTCAAAAGGTGGAGCCATTCTTTCCAAGGCATTGGTTCCCATGGCCCCTGAGGCAAAGAGGCTAAGGCTTCCCGAATAAAAATTTTATCTTCGTTTGCCACAAATGTACGAACGGTCCCACGACAAATAGTCCACCACATTTCAACTTCATTCAAGCTTTCTAAATTAGGGCGCACAGCTTCCCAAAACAGAGAATCCATAGAAGAAAAATGGCTATACTCAACAGCTTTCTCATAGGGCAGAGTATGAATCACTTTTTTATTCATGTGGGTAATATCTTCCATCGAAAACTTGGGCGTTCCCTTGGCGAATTTAGAAATATCAAAATGGTTCACAAGGGCGTCCAATGAATCGTAGGCCTGAACTGGGTCAGATGTTCCTAATTTCGCGAGCAAGCTGTTCAAAGCCATAGGCAAGATTCCCTGGGCACGGAAATCGCGAATACTTGTGCTACCCAGTCGTTTTGAAAGTTCAGTCCCGTCGGCATTAGCCAGCAGGGAAAGATGCCCGAACTTAATAGTCCCGTCGGCAATGCCCAGGGCGCGCCATAATTGAATCTGAACGGCTGTGTTGGTCAGATGGTCTTCCCCCCGAATGATATGGGTAATATTCATGTCCATGTCATCAATAACAGAAGCCAACGTATAAATAGGAAATCCGTCTTCGCGTACCAGAACGGGATCACTTAGTTTGCTGCCCTCTAAATGGATTGGCCCGCGAATTAAATCCTCCCAATCGATGGGGGCGTCATTCAATAAAAGGCGCCAGTGTGGCTTGCGACCCTCTTTTTCATATTGCGTCTTTTGAGCATCGGTTAGCTGCAGGGCCTCCCGATCATAAATTGGGGGCATGCCGCGGGAAATTTGACGGCGTCTTTTAAATTCTAATTCCTCAGGCGTTTCATAACAAGCATAAAGGCGCCCGGACGCCTTTAACATTTCTGCACCTTCTTTATAGCGCTCTAAGCGGTCAGACTGCCGTTCATAGGCGTCAAACTCTAAGCCCAGCCAAGCAATATCTTCTAACAAGGCAGTTTCATATTTTTTTTCGCTTCTTTCCCGATCTGTATCGTCTAGACGCAGCAAAAATACCCCTCCGTGATGGCGGGCAAATAGCCAGTTAATCAAAAGCGTGCGACAATTTCCCACATGCATATACCCAGTGGGACTGGGGGCAAAACGTACTTTCATTTCTTTTTCTTTCTTTTTTTGCGATATGGCAAAATTCTTTTCTTAAGAGCTCTAAAGATCCACGCGTGATACCCCACCATCAAAACAAAATAAGGGATAAACATAAAAATCTGATGGGTGGGTTCTAAATATTGCATCCAAATGGCGCCCATTCCTTGTAGCATAGCCATGCATAAATGCAAGCACGTAACTTGTTTATGGGAATAGCCCAGCCGGTTCAGCAGCTGAAACAAATGCGTTCGGTGGGCTAACCAAAAACTTTCTTTGTTCCAGATACGGCGACCAACTGTAATGCTGACATCATAGATAAAGGAAAAGAACAGCAGAGGAATTGTATAAATAGAAATAGGGCTTAATTCTTGTGTTGGAATAAACAACATAATGGACCAAATAAGCCCCAGAAATTGACTGCCCACATCCCCCATGAAAATTTTGCCCCTGGGAAAATTAAAGATGAAAAATCCCAGCGTTGCAAAAAACAAGGTCAAACTAAGATAAAACATAGATTGTTCCATGAACAAGAAACTAATAATGGTGCAAAATAGGGAAGCAATAATAGAAACGCCACTGGCAAGGCCATTGAGCCCATCCATAAAGTTAAAGACATTCATGAAAAAGATAATCCAGAAAACAGACAAAACACCGCCTAAAGCTTTTAAGGGAACCACACCAAAATAGGGCAAGGGAATTTCAGAAATGGATAAACCAACCATGACGATAGCGCACCCCGTCAGGGCCTGTACAATGAATTTTTGCAGGAAGGAAAGCCCCTTTATGTCATCTTTCAAGGAAAAAAAACAAGTAACCCCTATGGCGCCCCCCAAGGTGATTAAGCGAGTCAGAGAGATATAACTAAGATATTGACGGGCTAGCAAAAACAGAATTCCCCCGGCAAAGCTAAGGGCAATAGCCACACCACCACTGCGAGGAGTTGGCGTTGTGTGGGAAGATCTTTTAACCGGGTGATCGTGAATGCCCATACGCATCATCCAGCGGGTCAGAAAAATCGATAGACCAAAGACCGAGAGCCCCATGCAAATCATATCAAAAGGCAACAAGGTTTTTAAAGGCATAGGCTGTACCCCTTTTCTTGGTTCACAAGCAAATCCGGCGTTAACTTTTGACGCAGCCTATAAATATGAGTTTCTAGCGTGTGGGTTGTCATGGTGGGCCCATAGTTCCAAATTTGCTTTAGCAATTCTTCTTTTGAAAAGAGTTGATTCGGATGGTGATATAAAAAGGATAAAATATCAACCTCTTTTTCCGTCAAATACTCAATGGCTTGAGTTACCGAATGAACCAACCGTCTCTTGCTAGGATAAAGCTTAAAGTTACCAATGACTAAAACGGAGGATTTATCTTCCTGGGTCAAACTTTTTTTCAAGTCCTGCAGGGCAAAAGGTTTTTCGAGAAATTTTACGGGAAAATGTTTAAAGTCTAAAGATTTTTCCTGGGGTAATAGCACAACTAAAAGGGCATGAGGAAATTGTTGATGGGCTTTCTGTAGATGAGATTCCTGGGGTTCGTCTAAAATAATAACTTCCACATTTTTTTCAGAATTCGTGACTATAGTGTAGTCGGTTTGTAGATACTCTTGGAGGCATAATTTTAAAACCTGGTCATCTGAAATCAAAAGAACAGTACTGGTCATTTTTTCAAGGATAACAATGTGTGAAAAGCCCGGCTCAACACTTCCTCATCTGGAATAGAATCCGACATATTTTCATGCGGTTCAATGCCCTTGCCCTGAATAGATTTTCCCAAGGGAGAGTAATAATACCCAGTTGTCAGACGAATAGCCGTGTACCCGGGGGGAATGGGCAGAATGGTTTGAATAGACCCCTTGCCATAGGTTTTTGATCCCATCAAAAAGGCCCGGTCATGGTCCTTTAAGGCTGCGGCTAAAATCTCAGCTGAGGACGCCGTCCCCTTATTCACCAACACAACAATGGGAATATTCTTCAGAATTTTAGGTTTTTCGCTGACCAAATAAGCTGCATCATTTTCAGCTTTGCGGGATTTGACTTTCACAATAATGCCCTTATCTAACAACAGGTCTGCAATGCTGACGGCTTGGTCTAAAATCCCCCCCGGATTATTTCTTAAATCAATAACCAGTCCTTGCAAGGCCCCCTGCATTTTTGATTGAATTGTTTCAATGGCTTTCTTGAATTTTTTCGCTGTTTTTGCGTCATTAAAATTGCTTAGACGCACATAGGCCATGTTTTGGGCAATCTTCCAGGTGATGGGATTCAGAACGATTTTTTCCCGCTTTAATTTAACGGTAAAAGGGTTCGTCAATTCCCGCTCTATTTTTAAAGAAAGAGCTTCTTTTGGATGACCTTTTAAGCGGTCTGAAATTTCAAATAGATCTAAACCTTGAACAGATTCCCCATTAATTTCCCAGATGATATCCCCTGCTTTTAGACCGGCCCGGTGGGCAGGGGAATTGTCTAGAGGAGTGATGATTTTCAGCTTGTCTCCATCCAGAGTAAATTCGATGCCGATACCAGCGTACCCCCCCTCAATATCCTTCAACATATCCTGATATCGCTGTTGGTTAATATAGGCTGAATAAGGGTCTAGGGAAGACAGCATTCCTTGAATGGCGCCCTCAATCAGGGTTTCCTCAGATACTGGCTTAACATACTCGGATCGGGCGTACCGGAATGCATCACTGAACATATCAAGAAGTCTGTAGACTTCCCGTTGAGAGGATGCCGTGGCAGACAACCCCTGGAATATCAACACAATACACAAGAAACGTTTCATTCGAATGAGTATACTAAAACCCAATAAAGATGCCAGAGTTTTGTTTGACATCTAAAAATGATACCTATATATCTTGTTGTATTATCTAGAAGGAGAGAAATAATGCGTTCTTTAACAATTTTATGGTTGGCTTTTGTTGCTCCCTTGGTCGTATTTGCCAGCTTTGATGGAGCTGATTGGGATGCTTATCGGCTAAAAAATCCAGAAAAATCTTTCCAACCTTTCACGACAGATCGCTTGACGGCCAAACCCGCGACTGCAGAAAATTTTGAGGCTTTGTTTGAAGCTGGAAAAACTGTTTTCTCCCAACCACAGGTTTTAGAATATTGGGCGGGTTCCCGCACGGATACACCAGAAACCACGGAAAGATGGCGCGTTTTTTTGGGCAGAGCGCAAAAAAGATGTGAAGCCAATCTTTTGAGCTGGCGAGGTTGTTATTTAACAGCAGAACCTGAAACTTTCGTTGGTTTTGTGGGGGCTCATCGCTATCAAGATGCGGGCAACCCCTATGACGGCACTGTGGAAGCTGCTGTCGTGTTCGATTCTAATCATTGGAAAAAAGGGTATGCGATGGAGTCTCTTCAGGGGTTTGCAAAGAATGATTTGATGCGCCTTGAAAACTATCAATATATTTTCATACCAACCCATGCAGCTAATGAGAATTCTCTTAAGTTGGGCCAAAAATTCGGGACAAAACCATGGATTCTTGATTTGACAGATCCTTTGGTGCCAAGTCATCTCAAAAGAGAAAACAGAACTTTCTGGAGAGTAGAGAAAGAAGCGATTGTAAAGACTTTTGGGAATTAGGGCATCAAGCTGGATTGGCACGGCTCTCAAGAACCATTGAAAATCGAAAAAACCATTGACAAGACAAGCTGGGACTTTTACATGTAGTACATCAAATCTGGAGGGGTGGCTGAGAGGCTGAAAGCGACGGTTTGCTAAACCGTTATACGGACCAAAATCCGTATCGAGGGTTCGAATCCCTCTCCCTCCGCCAGGTTTTTTCGCTACAAAGGCTCTGCACCCTCTTCCAGAATATTTAGGTAAGTACGATACACGTAAATCTTACTGGATTTTTTGCCACTTGTTTCTTCTAAAACTCCAATCTTAACCATGTGATTCAAAGAACTTCTAGCGGTTGGAGCGGTCATGCTTAATTCAGTTGCTACGAAAGAAACCGTCACCTGAGGTAATTTTTTCATATATTCCAGGACCTGTTCGCATGAAAACCGAGCCCGCCCAAGAGTTTCAATTTTTTTCTGATCTTGATCAAATAATTTATTGATACGATTTGCTGTGCTGGTCGCTTGTTTTGCAGATTTACGAACACCATCTAGAAAGAATTCAAGCCACGTTTCCCATGCCCCATGCAGGCGTACTTCTTGTAGCAAGTTATAATAAGTTTGGCGATTTTGTTTAAGGTAAAGACTTAGATATAAAATTGGTTCATCTAAAAGATTATCATTGCACAGAAGCAAACTAATCAATAGGCGACCCAGTCTTCCATTCCCATCTAAAAAAGGATGAATAGTTTCAAACTGAACATGGGCAAGTCCTGCTTTGATTAGAACAGGCAGCGTACTATCATGCAAGAAAGTCTCAAAATCAGATAAACATTGATTTAGATGATCAACAGGAGGTGGCACAAACAGGGCGTTGCCGGGCCTTGTGCCCCCAACCCAGTTTTGAGAATGTCTGAACTCTCCTGGTAATTTTCCAGTACCACGAGTTCCTGAAAGCAATACTCCATGAATTTCACGAAGGAGTCTAAGAGAAAGGGGAAAGTCTTTTTTCAGCCGTTCTAAGCCATAGCTACTAGCTTTTACGTAATTGGAAACTTCCTCGACATCTTCCAAGGATACTTCAGTTTTTTGATGGTGTTCAAAAAGCATCAAGTCTGAGAATGAGCTTTGAGTTCCCTCAATCTGGCTGGACAGAAGCGCTTCTTTGCGTACATACATGTAAATAAACAGGGCTGTGTTGGGAATAGATTTATGAACGTTATTCAGTTCGGCTAAAGCAAGAGTAGCTTTCTCAAGATAGGGGTAAAGTTTCGCCAAATCTACAGGGGGGCTTGGTGGCAACTTCGGTGGAACATAAGCCTTAAAAACTTCCCCTGATGTTTTTTGTGTGACATAAGTGCCAATTCTTTTCTTAAAACCGTCCATAAAGAAAAGATAGCACGTTATCTTTTCTTTTTAAAGTTTAAAAAGAAAAGTTATTATCAATCGCAATATCCTCTTTAGAGAAGCTTCTCAGGTTTAGCCTGAAGATACCATTTTTTGCCACTTGTTTTGTTCCCTCAAGAGAAATTATGAAAAATTCCCTCATCAGAATTAAAGGAATCCAAGGAGTCATCCGAGCGCATGGTCAGGTATTTGCGTCGTTGAGATCTAGGCGTTGTAATGGGTCTTGGGTTTATTATATCTTCTTCTCCATCATCCCACAGAGGCCGCGCTATATGCATATCTCGTTTTACAATGGGGGAAGGCTGTGCTTGCTCTTCCGATATTCTTTTAAGATGATTTTCTTTCTTCATTTTATTAATTGCAGTAATCGCTTTTTTCCATCGACTGAGCGCAATGCTCTTTTTTTCTATTTCTTTTTCCTCTCCACTCCCATAAGAAACCATTACGCGAATAGCAGCGTCTTGATCCAGATGGTCCGATATTTTTTTTAATTTTGAATCCATTTTCTTGATGCATTTAGCAATATCGGAATGTTCAGTTTGTATAAGGACACATTTTTGGTGGCATTCGGCCATGCGTTCGGGAAATAAAGAGTAACACTCCTGCTGAGAGTTGGTACAATTTTTTAAGCACCACTCAGTAGTAGATACCTGATTTTTTTTAGGCTTTGCTAAAGAACCCAAACTAAAAATAATGCCTATAATAGAATGTAAACAGAATAGAAAAAAAATTCTTTTTACCATGAAATCCCCTGTTTTTTCAAACCTAACTAATTCCTGGTGGGTTGTCAAAACTTCTGGACAAAAAAACAAAAAAGGACTTATGCTGATAAAAAACAGGGAAGCTCATCATGAATTATAAATTAGGTCTACTTCTATTTTTGACTCTTTTTCAGTTAACAGCCAATTCTTTTCCTACCCGATATTCCTGTGCGGACCTTAAATTTTATAAAAAACTGCTTGAAACCAAAAAGCCAGGATCTTTAACAAGCCACCCTAATTGTAATGCCAGCGCTATTAAATCTGCGACAAAAAACCCAGAAAATGAAGAGTTTTGGAAACAAGAAATAGAACCAGTTTACATAACACAGTTTGGGCACCCCTCTAGCCTTTTTCAAGACTGTAAGGATTGTGTGTCATCAGCCCCCCATCATACAAGAGACTCCTATCAAAACAAACTAGAGAGTAAGGATTATATTTTTGTTTTGTCTTTAGACGGGGGGGGCGTTCGGGGCATTATTGCCGCTAAGATACTTGCCCACATTGCTAAAGAAACAGGCCGAACAATTCCAGAAATTTTTGACATTTTCGTGGGCACATCAACCGGAGGGCTTATCGCCCTGTTCTTGAATGCTCCCGATGATTTAGGGCACCCAAAGTATTCTGCTGAAGATTTAGTTGGGCTTTACACAGACCTTCCGAAAAAAATATTTTCACACCCTAGCCTTCTTAGAAAAGTACGAGGAACAGGCGGGGTTTTAACGGCAAAATATAGCGCAAAACACTATGAGGAATATTTGAAGACTCATTTTGGAAATGCCACGCTCTCCCAAACAATTAATCCAGTTGTTGTCACCAGTTTTGATATTGAGCGTGGAACGCCGTTTTTCTTTAACACCTTAAACGCCGTAGCAAACCACAGAGATGACTATTTCTTGTGGCAAGCCGCCCGGGCAACAAGTGCAGCTCCTACTTATTTTAAGCCCTACACCTTATTTGTAGGTGATGAAAAAAAGAAGCTGACTGATGGAGGAATTGGGGTAAATAATCCCGCTGCAGTGGGTGTAACGGTTGCTAAAGATTTGATGCCAAACAAAAAAATATATCTTGTTTCCATTGGTACTGGCGTTTATTTGAAAAAAAATAAATTTTATGGATCTGGCACTTTTGGAGGAGGCGCTTTATCTGGTCTTGGTAGAAATTTTGGGACAACCATAGATGCTTTGCTGAATGCCCCAAATACTCATACCTCAGAAACTGTAAAGATGTTGGTTGAGGCATTGGGAGGAAAATATCTTAGTTTGAATCCCCAACTTCTGAAGGATGTGGACCTGGCGAGCACATCAAAGAAAGATATGAGTGACTTAATGGCCGCTGCTGAACAGATCATAGAAGGAGAGCCTCTAAATGAATTTATCGCCTTTGTGAATGCGCAGAAAAAACTAAAAAGAAGGAATGCTGTGCGAGGGGATCGTGATTTTGCAAGATGGCATAGAAACGTCACATCTCGCGCAAATCTATAGTTGAAAATCCTAAAGCAATCTGCTAATGCTGGATAATATTTTAATGGAGACAATGTAATGCAACAAATTATGCCCTTTTTACCCATCGCTTTAATTTTTCTTGTTATGTATTTTATGGTTATTCGCCCCCAAAGCAAAAAAGCTAAAGAACACCAAAACATGGTGGCTGGCTTGAAGAAAGGCGATAAAATCGTTACAAGTGGTGGCCTTATTGGAGTCATTACTCAAGTAAATGAAACAGAATTGGAACTTCAAGTTGCAACAGGCGTTCGTGTGTTTGTGGCGCGCAATATGGTTATAAATCTTGTATCTAAAGATGTGGCTGTGGCTGAATCTGGTCCCATTACAAAACCTAAAAAAACGCTTAAGAAAAAATAGGAACCATGCAGTATTTATCTCAGTGGAGATTATCTATCATTTTCGGAGTCTGTCTTGTAGGGCTTTGGGTTTCTTTGGCATCCTTTTTCTCCAAAGACACATTAGATCGTTTCCCTGATATATTTTACAAACAGCAAGTTAGCCTGGGCCTTGATTTGCAGGGGGGCTCATCCCTGCTTCTTGAGGTTGACCTAAAAGACGTTTCCAAAGATTATATGTCTACTTTGCTGGATGAAGTGCGTCGTTCTTTTAGAAAAGACCACATTGGCTATTTCAATTTAAGGGCAGAGAATCAAACCTCATTGAAATTTACCTTGCGCAACTTGTCTCAAAAAGACAAGGCCTTAAGTGTTATCCGCTACATCATCCAAGATGTTTCCGTAAAAGTGGAAAATGATCAAGATGTTATTGTTCATGTAAACGATTCTGTCTTTAAGCAGCGGGAAGAAGGGGCTGTTAAACAGTCCATCGAAATTGTGCGCCGCCGTATTGATGAAATGGGAACCAAGGAACCTTCTATTCAACAACAAGGAAAGAACAGAATTTTGGTTCAATTGCCCGGCGTTAGTGACCCCAAGCAAATCATAGATATTTTGGGAACAACGGCCCGTCTCACCTTCCGATTATTGCATCCCTCCGTTTACTACCATGACAAAATGTCTATCCCCTATGGATTTGAAATTTTGTCCGGTGATTCTGGACGAGGTGAAAATACTGTTCCCGTAAAATACTTGGCACAGAAAAAAATTCAGGTCAGCGGAGAAATGTTGGTGGATTCTCAACCAACTTTGGATCAAAACGGCGCCAATGCAGTAAGCTTTAGTTTAGATGCTCCTGGAGCCAGAGTTTTTGCTGATGTGACCACAAAAAACGTGGGAAAACCTTTTGCAATTATTTTGGATGATAAAGTGATCAGTGCGCCGGTTATCAATTCACCTATTCCAGGGGGGCAGGGCATTATCACTGGTTCTTTCTCACTAGACGAAGCCAGAAATTTGGCTATCTTGTTGCGGGCCGGTGCTTTACCAGCCCCCCTGTCAGTGCTTGAGGAAAATACTGTAGGCCCAGAACTAGGGTCTGATTCTATTAAGGCTGGCAAAATTGCGACGACTATGGCTATTGCCTTGATTGTTGTGTTCATGTTTTTGTTTTATGGCCCCTTATTTGGCGGCATTGCCAATTTCTGTTTACTTTTCAATTTAGTCTTATTGCTGGGCAGCATGACACTTCTTGGTGCCACTTTAACTCTACCCGGTATTGCGGGTATCGCTTTGACTTTGGGTATGGCGGTGGACGCGAACATTCTTGTCTTTGAACGCATCCGGGAAGAAGTCCGCAATCAACAAGCTCCCCTATCTGCCATTAGTGCCGGTTACAGCCGGGCTATGAGCACCATCGTGGATTCCAACATTACCACCATTATTGGGGCGGTCTTGTTGTACATTTTTGGAAATGGTCCGGTTCGTGGATTTGCGGTGACCCTAACAGCCGGTATTTTAATTTCAATGTTTACGGCTGTTTCCTTAAGTCGTGTTTTTGTTTTGCTTTGGCTAAAATATTTTGGCCATAGAAAATCTTTGCCCATATAGGTTTATGATGTTTACAGGTATCCGCCTTTTCCCTGCTACGCTCAAGATTAATTTCGTGAGTATGCGCTATGTTACTTATGGGCTATCTATATTTGTAACTTTGGCAACAATCGCTGGTTATTTTTTAAAAGACATTAATTATGGCATTGATTTCACGGGCGGAACTCTTATGGAAACCCGATTCTCTGATATTCCTGATCTAGGAAAGTTAAGGTCAGAATTAGCCAACCTTCCTATGGCCGAAATTTCTTTACAAGAATTTGGAACACCTCAAGACCTTTTGATTCGGTTAGATCAAAAAGAACGGACAGATAAACAACAAGCCCAAGTCATCCAAAAAGTAAAAGAAATATTGGGCCCAGACGTGGAATATCGTCGCATTGAAACCATCGGCCCGAAAATGGGGGCGGAACTCATTAGCAATTCAATTCAAGCAACCCTTTGGGCCATGATTGCTATGCTGATTTATGTTTGGTTGCGGTTTGAATGGCAGTTTGGTTTGTGCTCGATTATCGCATTGATTCATGACTCTATAGGGGTATTAAGTCTTTATACGATATTTGGGCTTGAATTTAACTCAACCACCATTGTGGCAATCTTGATTACCATTGGGTATTCCATTAACGACACGGTTGTGATCTATGACCGTATTCGAGAGAACTTGCGAAAGTACAAAAAGATGGATCTAGCAAAATTAGTGAATATTTCAATCAATGAAACCCTTTCCAGAACCACGTTAACCTCAGCTTCAACGCTTATTGCCTTGTTGGCCCTGTACTTGTTTGGGGGCGACCTTATTGCCTCTTATAGCTTGCCTATTTTGCTGGGCATTGCGTTTGGGACTTATTCATCTATTTTCTTGGCGGCCCCTCTTCTTGTAACCTTGGGCTTTAAAGTGCACGAGGAAGAAAAGCAACCTGAGTTTTAATGCCCTGCCTTTCTTTTGCCCCATTTCTTGAAGGATTTTTCACAGGAGCCGGCCTTATCATCGCGATTGGCCCCCAGAACGCTTTTGTTTTAAAACAGGCGATCCAAAGAAATCATGTATTAACGATTGCGGTTTTGTGCTCAGTCATTGATGCCTTTCTAATTACCCTGGGTATCACTAGTTTAGGAGAACTTCTAACAACCCAATCAACCCTTTTGACAGTGGCAAAATGGGGCGGCGCCCTGTTCCTGACGGCCTATGGGATTAAATCTTTTTATTCAGTTTTCAAAACCCAATCCTTGGTCATTGATGGGGAACCCGAACGTTTGTCTCTTAAAAAAACCGTGCTAATGATTTTAGCCTTAAGCTTTTTGAACCCCCACGTTTACTTGGATAACTGCATTTTGCTGGGCAGTATCGGGGCCCAATTTCCATTGGCAGAACGTTACTGTTTCCTGATGGGGGCTGTTCTTGCCTCCTTCGTCTGGTTTTTCTCTGTGTGTTATGGGGCACGTTATCTAAGACATTTTTTCGCAAACCCCCTATCCTGGAAAATCTTAGATTTTTCGATTGGATGTATTATGATTTTTATTGCTGCTCTTTTAGTTCTTGGATGACATTTGGAGATAACAACTTTATACTCAGCCAAAAAGGAACGTCATGACAACTCTATCAGTAATTGGAACAGGCGCTTGGGGCACAGCTCTGGCCCTTACAGCACAGCGGGCTGGCTCAACTGTAAGTGCCTATAACAAACATCCCTCCCCCTCGGATATTTTAGAAAAGCATCACATTCCCCTGGTACACACCTTAGAAGATGCTGCAAAATCTTCGATTCTTGTGATTGCCATTCCCACCCAAAACATTCCGGAACTTTTGATAGATTTAAAATCTTTCGTCACCCACAACACTATTTTAGTAATGGCGTCCAAAGGCATTCACATTGAATCTGGAAAATTTATCACAGAAATGACGAATACTTTATTGCCAGGAATTCCTGTGACTGTTTTATCAGGCCCCAATTTTGCCCATGAAGTGAGTCAGAATTTGCCTGCAGCCACGACCCTGGGATACACAAATAAAACAGCGGCCGAGTTTGTCTCTACAAGCATGTCCCATTCAAAATTTCGTATTTATTTGAATGATGATGTGATGGGGGTTCAAATAGGCGGCTCCCTTAAAAATGTGTTGGCTGTGGCTTGTGGCTTTGTTAAAGAACTGCAGCTGGGGGAAAACGCCATGGCTGCCCTGTTGACCCGGGGAATGGCGGAAATCAAGAATTTGGCTCTTAAAAAAGGGGCAAAAGCAGAAACTTTGTGGGGTCTTTCCGGGATGGGAGATTTAGTTTTAACCTGCATGGGCAGTCAATCCCGCAATCTGCAATTTGGGCAACAGGTAGTACGCCTAAAAAGTGCTGAAAAAGCCTTAGAAGCCCTGGGTACAACGGTTGAGGGCTATCACACTGCAAAAGCCCTCTTGAAAGTTGCTGCGGATTTACAAGTGAATATGCCCATTTGTCACGCTGTTTACAAAATACTTTATGAAAATTTGAATCCTCTGCAGGCTATTGAATTATTAATGACACGCCCTCTTAAACACGAGGGATAATTCCAACCCCATCCCATAAAATACTCTTAGCCACGGCCGTGTAGCTGCCATCGGCCTCATGGAGCACAAGCCCCGAGGATAAAACTCCCTTAGACTTAACATCCTTCCGTCCCCGAATCAGACATCGGCTAGCCTTCTCCTCCGCTTTAGGCCATAGAGGAATAATCACCACTTCTCCCAAGTTTTCAATAGCCTTCAATACTTTACTTAAAGAATCAGCCGGGTAAATAAAGCTAATATATCCTCTGGGCTTGGCCATTTTGATGCAAAATTTCATCCATTTTTCCAGGCTAACTTCCCCCTCAGACCGAGCCAAGGCCCTTCCCTCATGAGGAGAAGGGGCTGAATCTTCAAAATAGGGAGGGTTCGTGACCACATGATCAAAGGTTCCTGGTTTTAAGGAGCACTTTTCAAGAGATTCAGCTAAAAACTGCACCCTGCCCTCGAGCCCGTTTGACTCAGCATTTCCCTTAGCAAAAGTGATCACTTCTTCTTGGCAATCAATCCCTGTAAAAGATGCCGCTTTCAAACGATAGGCTCCACACAGACTAACTGTTCCAACCCCACAACCTACATCTAAAATGTGTCCCTTTACTTCGGGTAAAAAAGCAGCCAGAAGTACGGCATCACTCCCCGCCCGATAACCTGCCTTTGGCTGGGCAATTTTCAATTGCCCGCCTAAAAAGTTATCAATTGTTTTCATGGCTTCATTCATACCACTCGCAGGATGCTTTTGCCAATACTCTCGACTTCCGCACCCAATTTCAGTAAACTGCCAGCCATGATTCAGTCTTGTGCCATAAAACCTATTGCTCAATCTTTCTTTGAAGATCTTGAGGATTATTTAGAATCAGATTTAAGAGATGTTAACCTTAAAATTTCTAGTTTTTTTTCTGATGTCCCCTTGATCAATCAGATTTCCCATCATCTGATTCAGGCGGGCGGCAAACGTATTCGCCCCATTCTAACCCTCTTATGTGCCCAGCTAGACCAACCCATTCAAAATAGAAAAGTTATTGATTTAGCGGCATCTCTAGAGTTGATTCATATGGCCACTCTCCTCCACGATGATGTGATTGACCAGGGAACTCATCGGCGACACAAACCCTGTGCCCATACTCTGTGGGGAAATCAGGCAACTATTCTGGTGGGAGATTATCTTTTCAGCCGGGCCTTTCAAACCATGGTCCACAGCGATTCATTACCCATTTTGAAAAGCTTGTCTCAAGCGGCCACCGCTATTACAGAAGGGGAAGTATTGCAACTGACCTTAACGGGAGACCTTACAACTCCTGATGAAACGTATTTCAAAATGATTGGTTTGAAAACAGCATCCCTATTCAAGGCTGCTTGTGAAATCGGTGCTCTGTTGGGCCATGGGTCTTACTCAAAAGCTCTAGGAAGCTATGGCTATGAATTAGGGATCATCTTTCAGCTGGTTGATGACTTGTTAGATTATACCCCCCACAGAAACCAGATGGGAAAAACCATCGGAACTGATTTGAAAGAGAAAAAGATGACTTTGCCGTTGTTGTGGCTTTATCAACAAAGTGACTATGTGGACAAGCAAGCTCTAGAAGATATTATGTTCAAAGAGGAACCTAGCCCAAAAGATTTGGATACACTGATAAGCTTGATGGAAATCCATAAAATTCCATCTAAAATCACTGATTATCTAAATCATCGACAGACTTTAGCAAGAAGCTATTTGCAGGAAATTCCCTCGTCCCCAGAAAAAACCTTTCTGGAAGGCCTTTTGGATTTTTGTATTGAGAGAGTTTGCTAAAAATACTTGCTCAAGGAAGATGATGAGATTAATCATCCGTGCAAACCCCATAGGGACGTGGGATCCAGATTTTTCTCTTTTACTTCTTCGTCTTTTTACGGAAGGATCTTTTAGCGGGCGGGTTATCTTCTGCATGCTGAATAAGAGCTAAGGCTTCTTCTAATGTGATTGAAAGAATATCCTGATTTTTTACAGAAACAAATTTTGACCCATGCTTCACATAAGGGCCGTAAGGGCCGATGCTGGCTGTAATAACTTCATTTGTTTTGGGATTCACCCCCACCGTTCTGGGAAGAGATAAAAGATCAACAGCATTTTGCAAAGTAACGCTCTTGGGTGGTAAAGATTTTGGAACGCTTGTTCTTTTAGGCTTTTTCTTTTTGCTATCTTCTCCCATTTGCACATACACACCATAGGGGCCCTTGCGCAAGGTGATTTCTTCTTTTGTGTCGGGATGAGTTCCCAAAACCTTGGGGTATTCTTCCCCATCTTTAGCAGCAGCGGCTTGGTCTTCACCTGTTTCTTCTGTATCTTCTGAACTGGAAAGTTTGTGGGAATAGGTGCATTCCGGGTATTGATCACAGCCCAAAAATGCCCCATATTTACCCAGTTTCAAATGCAAAGTCCCTTTTTCACACTTGGGGCATTTTTTAGAAATTTTACCATTTTCTTTGGGGAAAATGGAATCAGCTAATTCCCTGTCTAATACATCCAAAACTTCAGTAATTGTTAGTTTATCTGTACCATGAACAGTCTTTTTAAAATCAATCCAGAATTTGCTTAGAACTTCTTTCCATTCTTTTTTGCCGTTGGAAATATCATCTAAAGAATCTTCCAGATTGGCGGTAAAGTCATATTCCACATACTGTTTGAAATAAGTATGCAAAAAGACAGAAACCATGCGGCCCCGATCTTCGGGAATAAATTGCTTGTTCGTAAGACGCACATAATTACGGGCCTGCAACACATGTAAGATTGAGGCATAGGTTGAGGGGCGTCCAATACCCAGTTCTTCCAATTTCTTAACCAAGCTAGCTTCCGTAAACCGTGGAGGGGGCTGTGTGAAATGTTGTGATGGAATGACTTTTTCTTTATGGATGGCGTCCCCTTCGTTTAAGGGTGGCAAAGTTTTTTCGTCATCCTCTGGGTCATCGCCCTCGTCTTTGCTTTCTTGATACAGTTTCAAAAAACCATCAAAGGCGATGGTAGACCCTGTTGTGCGTAAAAGCACTTCTTTGTCACTGGATGCAATATCAACAGTGACTTGGTCAATCAAAGCGTTGGTCATTTGGCTGGCGAGCGCTCGCTTCCAGATCATGGTGTAAAGCTTCAGCTGATCCGCGTTTAAGATAGATCTTAACCGATCCGGGGTCAGGCTAACATCCGTGGGGCGAATGGCTTCATGAGCTTCTTGGGCGTTCTTGGCTTTGCTTTTGTAAAAGCGGGGTTCTTTGGGCAGATAGGATACTCCCAAATCTGATTCAATATAAACCCGGAACGCAGAAATAGCCTCTTGGCTTAAATTCACACTATCTGTACGCATATAGGTGATCAACCCTATGGATTCCCCATCCACTTCCATGCCCTCATAAAGCTGTTGAGCCAGCAACATAGCCTTGCTGGCGCTAAACCCTAGCTTGCGCACAGATTCCTGTTGCAGGGTTGAGGTTGTAAATGGAGGATAGGGATTGCGCTGAGTTTGTTTTTTCTGAACCTTGTGAACGGCAAAGGTTTTTTTCTCAATCGTTGCAGCAGCTTCCTTAGCATCTTTTTCATTTCTGAAAGAAAATTTTTCAACTTTCTTCTGATGTAACTCTAGCAAACGGGCCGTGAAAGATTTTTTCTGGGGAGACTGACATTCAACTTCTAAAGACCAATATTCTTCAGAAATAAACTTTTCAATTTCAAATTCTCGGTCTGTGATTAAGCGCAAGGCCACCGACTGTACACGCCCTGCAGACTTGCTACCGGGCAGTTTGTGCCACAAGACGGGCGACAAAGTGAACCCCACCAAATAATCAAGTGCCCGACGGGCCAAATAAGCATCCACCAATTCCTGGTTCAGTTTTCTGGGGTGATGAATAGCTTCAACAATAGCTTTTTTCGTGATTTCGTTGAAAACGCTGCGATGAACCTCAACATCTTTCAGAAGCTTCTTTTGCTTTAGAACTTCACAAATATGCCAAGCGATGGCTTCCCCTTCACGATCAGGGTCAGTTGCGAGATATAAAGAGTCTGCTTTTTTGATAGCATCTGCAATGCTTTTGATATTTTTTTCGCTGCCCTTATTAGCTTCCCACACCATTTTAAAATCATGGTCAGGGTCTACGGATCCATTTTTGGACGCCAAATCCCGAATGTGACCATAGCTTGCTAGGACTGAATAATTAGCCCCCAAGTATTTTTTAATGGATTTGGCCTTGGCCGGTGATTCAACGATAACTAAATTCATTTTCTACTCTAAATTTTATTCATTATATACCTGGGGTGTTTTTAAAAGTCGAGGTTGTTTTTGAAAAGAGGTTGTTTTAAGCCAGAAAATATAATTTGGGGCCGTCCTTTATAACACTTTTATTGCTTTATCTAGGACTGCTCCTAAGGAATAAATCCTCCATTTATGCGACCTTACCTATATTAATCTTGCATCAAAGATTCGGTTCTGACATCTTAAAGAAACAAGAGTGGTGCCTTCAAAGGGAATGAAGTTTAAAGCTTTGGCTGCCCCCGCAACTGTAAGTGAAGAGTTGGCCCATAAGGATCGCGAAGTTAGTTTAAAACGAGCTATCAGTCACTGGAATTTTTTTCTGGGAAGACATGGACAAACGCTAAGTACCGTTCTTAGAAATTGAGGAGTACGAGCGAAACCAGAGTCGAGGTTTCTGATTGTACTGACGTACATGATGAAACTGAGATCTCGCAGTTTTGCGAAGTAATCGTTAATTTCTAAGAACGGTAATATTCACAAGCCAGGAAACCTGCCACTCTATCGTCTCTTAAGTTTTGACCGGAGGGGTTTAAACGGAAAGAAGCTTTTCAGCTTTTTAGGTGACGGTACCGAATAGGTGCCAAGAGTGAATTTTAGAAAATACTATAGTATCTTTTGTTGTCTTTTGTTAGGGATTCCCCTGTTAGGGGTTGCCCAGGATTTGACTGTGAACATTCCGGTGATAGGGCAAAAAAAAGACCCAGCCTATGCCTATGAAAGCCCCTTGTGTAATGAACCCGCTCCCCTTCTTGAAAATTCGTTACGCTCTGTTCCCTCTCTGTATGTTCAACAACAAGGGGGAGATGGTCAGCTGGCCACAGTTAATTTTCGTGGCCTAAGCGCCTATAACACAGCGGTACTCGCAGATAATATTCCCCTAAACACCACAGGCAGTGGCATGTTTGATTTTTCCCATTTACTCTCTGGATCTTTCAGTCAAATAAAATTGATTGCAAGCCCTAGCCCCATTCTTTATGGGCCTGGATCAGCAGGAGGCGTCGTATCCATGACAACCGATGCAGGGCAAGATCAAGTTAAAATTGAGGCTGGCAGCTTCGATAGTGTTTATGGCTATGGTAGAAAATTTTTCCAACACAAAAATCATGGGGTAACTCTTCATGTGGAAGGCTTCGGAACCCAAGGCTTACCTGAATATGGACCCTATCGCATGCTGGGGGAAAAAGCCCCCTATAACAATCAAACAGTGGCTGCTCGGTATGACTATAGGACCTCTAAAATTAAGTTAAAGGGGACCCTTCGGGGCATGCAAGACTATGGAAAATATGACGAGACTTCGACGAATCTGGGGCCCAAGCCTCAAGGTCGACAAACAACCCAAACTATGATGGGTAATATTGAGCTTATTTACGATTCTTCAGCCCAAAAAAGTCATCAACTGAATACTTATTTTAATGTTAATAAATCCAAATTTTCTCAAGAAAGTTTTTCTGATGTTCTATTAGGAGGGATTGATTATGCGGGTCAACACGAATGGAACAGCCGCCAAAAAACCCTTGTTAAAATTTTGGGAAACAAAACCCAGCTTAAGAAAGAATTGGGGTTTGCAAAAAGCCAAAATCATCTGGCTGCAGGGGTGCAACATACAGTTTTCATAACCCCTGCTGTTTTTGTGACCGGGGGCGCCCGCAATGATCATTACGACCACACGAAAGAACTTCAAACTTATGAGGGAACTACTGGGTATCTTTATGACAAAGGGGTCCTAAAAGTTTCCCTGCGGACTGGCGTACGCCCCCCCACCATTTATGATTTTTATATGGACAATTTTTATGTTCAATCTAACCGAAATTTGCAGGTAGAAAAAACCCAAACCGCTGATATAACTTGGGAACATAGAGTCAATGACAGGGCAGTTTTTAAGGTATCTCCCTACATCACACAGGCCCATAATTTAATCACAAACACCTTGGTTGGCGGAAAATTCACGACGGTGAATGCTTTTGGAACCACCCAAATTTCTGGATTTGATATCATGGGAGATTTAACGTTGACTGATAAATGGAAACTAAGACCCGCTTACACCTATACGCAAACCAATTATAAAAACGTGATTCTAAGCCCCTCTTTCCCAAAACATAAAGGCAGCTTGGATACTCTTTATGATGTACGGGAAGATTTGCAACTTACAGGGGCGTTGCTGATGGTGGGAGCCTATGATAGTTTAGGGCATTCCATAAAACCCATTCAATTAGTGGACTTGGGGGTTTCTTACTATTTTTCTGCTGCCCACAAAACTTATTTCAGAATAGATAATTTTTTCGATACCCACTATCAACAAGTCTATGGGTACCGCAGCCCTGGGCGGGCTATCTATGGAGGGCTACACTGTTATTTTTGAAATACCACATTCTTGTTTGAAATTCAGAAAAAATACCCTATATTAAGGGTGATGGGAAACCATCTATGGCGATAAACAGCTTGTGGAATAAGCGAAGCGGACCCGGGGGCAGTGCCCGGCACCTCCACCATTTATGGGGGTGACCTAGGATCGACGTGCGTAATAAAGACAAACTTTTTGCTCGGCATTGTACCGCCGTTATCGGGCTATTGTTATAAGTGCAAACACAAATGTACGTACCCGTCGCGCTCGTCGTGAAGCTGCTAATAGCAACTTGGGTCGTACCGCACTCGCTGCCTAGTAGGTAAGCGCGGTTCCGGGGGCACCGGGCAACAGAAGCCCCCACTCTTAACTTTAAAGATGAAGGATTTTCATGAGATACCTCGATTACGAACAGATGGTTGATAAAGCTCTTTTAGGGGTTGTGCGCGGCGCTTTGGATCAAGTGGCAAAAAAAGGACTTAAGGATGATCACCATTTTTATATAACTTTTTTGACCCAGTATCCAGGGGTTGAATTGGCCCCCCATCTTATAGCTCAATACCCTGATGAAATTACAGTTGTGTTACAATATGAATTCTGGAATCTAGAGGTTCTTGAAGATTCTTTCTCTGTTGATATTAATTTTGGGGATCAAACAGAAACCATCAAGGTACCCTTTAAATCTGTGGTGCATATTTCAGACCCATCTTCTAACTTTGAGTTAGAATTTAATCCAGAAATTGGCCAAATTAAACCCTTTCCACAGGGCACTCCTCCTAAAGATAAAAAACCATCTTCTGATAAAAAAATGGGTGAAGTCATTTCTCTGGATCAATTCCGTAAAAAATAATTTTTAAAAAGTCTTTATGATGCTGATGACAACTTCCACCTGGTATTTACTTAAACGTTTGTGGAAGTCTTATATTCGCTACCATAAGGGCAAAATAGGATCGGCTTTCTTTTTCATGGCCCTTTCGGCAGGGTCAACAGCCTGGCTTGCTAAACTGATGCAACCCATTATTGACGATGTCTTTAAGTCAGAAAATGTGCAAAGCCTTAGGTGGGTTGCAACCGCAGTTCTGTCTGCTTTTTTAATCAAAGGCATTGCAGCCTATGGGGAATCCATTGTCATGAACCGCATGGGGCAACGAATTCTTTCAGATTTACAATATGATTTGCTTTCTCATCTGATTAGGGCTGATTTGGCCTTCTTTCAAAACAACTCCACGGGCACTTTAATTTCCCGCTGTACAAACGATATTAACCTGATGCGGGGGGTTGTTTCCAATACGCTGACCAGTTTGGGAAAAGATCTTTTGATGGTTATCTTTTTGGTCGCAGTCATGTTTGAAAATGATTGGGTCTTGGCGGCATTGACATTTTTTGTTTTTCCTTTGGCTGTTTATCCCATTGTTCGGATTGGCAAAAAAATGCGCAAAGTTTCCACTTTTACCCAAGAGCAAACAGGTTCTTTTCTATCTTTGCTGAACGAATTGTTTCATGGAACACGTTTGGTAAAAGCATTCAATATGGAAGAATACGAACGGGACCGTGCTAAAAAAACCATTGAATCCCTGTTTAAATTGGCCCTAAGGTCAAATAGAATTCGCTCCCTCTCCTCCCCGATCATGGAGACCCTTGGGGGCATTGCTATTGTTATTGTAATTTTTTACGGGGGATACCAAGTCATTCAGCACACCAACACGGCGGGGGCTTTTTTCTCGTTCATCACCGCCTTATTGCTTGCCTATGAACCCATGAAACGCTTGGCCAATTTAAATGCCAACCTGCAAGAAGGTCTGGCTGCTACTCGGCGGGTTTTTGATTTGATGGATATAGAACCAACTATCCAAAATTCAGATACTGCTCAAGACCTTCCTGTGGAAAAAGGGCAGATTGAACTACAAAATGTTCATTTTCAATACACTCCCAAAAAACCTGTTTTAAAAAACCTGACCCTGAAAATTCCCGCTGGAAAAAAAGTTGCTTTAGTGGGGGAAAGTGGATCTGGTAAATCAACCCTGCTGAACCTAATCCCCCGGTTTTATGAGGTCGATAAGGGAACAATTCTGATTGATAACATTCCCTTAAAAAACTTTACTTTGGAATCTTTACGATCAAATCTATCCTTAGTCAGTCAAGAAATAACTCTGTTCAACGATACGGTTCGAGCCAACATTTTGTACGGCAAGCCCGATGCAACGGAAGCTGAAATTGTAAAAGCTGCCAAGGACGCAGCAGCGCATAGCTTTATTCTAAAACTTCCTCATGGATATGACACGTTCATTGGGGAATCTGGGTTGAAGCTTTCAGGGGGTCAACGGCAACGCATTTCCATTGCCCGAGCCTTATTGAAGAACGCGCCTATTTTGTTGTTGGATGAAGCAACCTCAGCCCTGGATACAACCTCAGAACGACATGTTCAAAAAGCCTTGGATCAACTGATGAAAGGTCGCACGTGCTTAATTATTGCCCACCGACTTTCCACCGTTAAAAATGCAGACAGAATTATTGTGCTGGATGAGGGTCAAATCGTTGAAGAGGGTACCCACGATGCCCTGGTGAAACGCAAAGGAATTTATGCTCAACTTTGCCAATGGCAACTTGTTGAAGATGCTCATGCTTAAGAAAGTTCTAAAATCTAATTTTGCCCAAAATCTTGTCGCTTTTCTAGCCAGTCTTTACATTCGGTTTGTTTTTCTGACAACCCGATGGGAATTTGTGAATTTTGAAATGCCTGCAGATTATTTGCAAAATAAAAAACCCTTTCTGACTTGTTTCTGGCATGCCCGGCTTTTAATGTTGCCCTATGCCTGGGCTAATAAAAAACACCCCTTTCACATGCTGATTTCCGCCCACAAGGATGGACGTATTATCAGCAAAACAGTAAGTCATTTTGGTATCAAGACGGTTGCGGGCTCTACAGCCAGAGGCGGCACAGAAGCCCTTTTGCATATGGTGCGTCTAAGCCGTCAGCACGTTACCTTGGGTATTACGCCCGATGGCCCCCGGGGGCCTGCCTATGAAATCAGCGATGGTACGGTTATGTCTGCTTATTTGATGAAAGCTGATTTAATTCCTGTTACCTACTCGGTTTCCCGCAAAAAGATTTTGGGAACTTGGGATAAATTTTTGGTTCCCTTTCCCTTTGGTCGAGGAGTCTTTGTGTGGGGTGAACCCGTGCCCTTTCCAAAGGATAAAAAAGATTTTCAAGTCACAAAAGAAAAACTAAAACAAGCTATGGATGATGCCTGTCACCAAGCTGAAGAAAGAGTCAGCCTATGTTGTTCCTAGCCTATAGAATTTTTCTTTTTTTAGGCTACCCCTTTTTACGGGCTTGGATTTTTTACAGAACAAAAAAAGGCAAAGAAGATCAAAATCGCCTTTCAGAACGTTTTGGGGTTGCAACTGTGGCTAGACCTAATGGAACCCTATTCTGGTTTCATGGGGCCAGTGTTGGGGAAAGCTTGACCTATTTGCCTGTATTGCAGCATTTTCACATGAAATATCCGGACGCTTGGTTTTTAATGACAGCGGGTACGAAGGGGGCGGCCGATATTCTGGCCAAAAGATTGCCTAGTCGCTGTATTCACCAATATGTCCCCTTGGATCACCCCTGCTTTGTGAAGAAATTTTTGAAGCATTGGCAACCGGATTTGTGCTTTTGGACGGAATCAGATTTCTGGCCAGTTTTGTTGGAAGAAGCCGATAAAAAAACCAAGATATTTCTATTGAACGGACATTTATCTGCTAAAAGCTTTTCCTTTTGGAAGCGCTTTCCCAAAAGTTTTCAAAAACTTATGGGATTCTTTTATAAAATCTATCCCCAAACCACAGAAGACAAGGCCAGATTTCTTCATTTTAATATGGAATCTGTAACCTATTTAGGCAATTTAAAGTTTGCAACTCCACCCATGACTCAGCTGCCAAAATTAGGTGCCTCTATTGAAAAGACCCTGAAAGAGAGGCCCTTTTGGATTGCGTCCAACACCCATAAGGGGGAAGAAGAAATTATTCTGCAAGCCCATCACATTTTGCTGGAAGCCAATCCAAATCTTTTGCTGGTTCTGATTCCCCGGCACCCTGCCCGCGTATCAACAGAAATTATCCCCTTTGTGGAATCTTGCACCTTATCCCATGTTGAAAGATCCTCCCGGCACACCCTATCAAAAGAAAATATTTATATTGTGGATACCATGGGGGAAGTTTTGTCTTTCTATGCCCTAAGCAAAATAGTGTTTTTGGGGGGATCTTTGGTTCCTAATGTGGGGGGGCATAATCTATTAGAGCCCTTAAGATTCAACAACATGGTGATGATTGGGCCCCATATGACCAACAATCAGGATATGGCCCATGATGGATTGAAATATAAAGTTGTGACGGAAATAAAAACTATGGAAGACCTAGTAAAGACTGTGCAAGAGTGGCTAGATAAAACGCCCGACACAAAGGCAATTCAAAAATTCCTAAAGAAAAAAGACGTGTTGAGTCTTTACATTAAAGCGATTGATCAAGAATTGGAAGAATTACATGTGGAAAACGCCTAAGTTTTGGCTTGAAAAAAACAGCTTGTTAGCGTGGATTCTGTTCCCCCTGGGGCTGCTTTATAGTGTTGCAAGCTGGTTGCGTTGCGTGCTTGTTAAGCCCTACAAAGCCCCCTGCCCCATCATTTGTGTGGGCAATGCAACGGTGGGCGGTGCGGGAAAAACTCCAACAGTTTTAGCTATTGCCCATCTACTTCAAAAAAATCATCAAAAAGTTGCCTGTCTTAGTCGGGGATACGGCGGCAGATTAAAAGGCCCCGTTCAGGTGAATTCCGCCCATCATAAGGCTCCTGATACAGGGGATGAACCCTTACTGCTAGCCCAAGTGGCCCCCACATGGGTAGCGAAGGACCGACGAAAAGGCGCCCTTTCTATTGGCTCAGTGGATGCTATTTTAATGGATGACGGCTATCAAAATCCGGGGCTTTATAAAGATCTTAATCTATTAGTGATTGATGGGCCTAGAGGATTTGGCAATGGCTTTGTATTTCCCGCAGGACCGTTAAGAGGCCCCCTAAACCA
The DNA here is from genome assembly GCA_037146715.1 of Alphaproteobacteria bacterium. NCBI lineage: Bacteria > Pseudomonadati > Pseudomonadota > Alphaproteobacteria > Alphaproteobacteria bacterium. The sequence goes on along the minus strand of JBAWWO010000009.1, from coordinate 21,537 downwards.
TACTCTAAAACAGGCAGATGCGGTGGTCGTAATAGGGCGCCCTTCCGCAGAAGTCACAAAAGTTTTGAAGAACGTCAAGCAACCCACTTTTCAAGCCACTCTTGAACCCAAAGAATCTTTGAAAAAATTTCAGAATAAAAAATTTATTGCTTTTTGCGGCCTGGCAACCCCAGATAAATTTTTTCAAACTCTCAAAGACCATAAAGTGAAAACTTTAAAAGAAATCTCTTTCCCCGATCATTATTTATTTTCGGATCCAGATCTGGAAACCTTACTAACCCTTTCCCAAGAACAAAAAGCTCCCTTATTAACCACTGAAAAAGATTGGGTGCGATTGCCAGATTTTTACAGAAAGCTTGTTATTCCCTTCCCAATTGTTCTAAAGTGGGAACAGGAAGAAAAATTTGAGTCTTTTTTAATGAAAAAACTTCATGAAGTATCTTAAAAAATTTGTATTATCCCCCTTAGAGGCCATTCCCATCATCTGTATTTATATGATGTTAAAAGCCCTTCCTGTGGCTGTTTCTTCGGCACTTATGGGAAAGCTAGCCCGATGGGTGGGCCCCTTTTTGCCCGTAACCCGCTTGGGATTAAAGAATTTGCATGCGGCTTTTCCAGATAAAACTCCGGCAGAGTGCAAAAAAATTATCAAAGATGTTTGGGAAAACCTGGGCAGAACAGTAGGAGAACTGCCCCACAGTCACACACTTGCGAAAAACCCGAAATATATTGAAGTTGTTCATGGGGAAAGAATTGAAGAACTTAAAAACGATGGTAAGGGGGGTATTTTTTTCTCAGCTCATTTAGCCAACTGGGAATTGCCCCATCTGGTGGTTAACCAGCATCAACTGCCTATATGGTTGATTTGGCGGGCACCCAATAATTGGATCAGCACTTGGTTTTTAAAGAAAGTGCGGGAAAGTTCTTTGACAACTCTTGTATCTAAGGGATCCAAAGGTTCTAAGCAGATGATTAAAGTTTTATTGGAAAATGGACATGTGGGGCTGTTGTTGGACCAAAGATTGTCTGAGGGCGAAAAGATCCCCTTTTTCAATAGGCCTGCCCTGACCGTAACAGGTCCCGCCAAGTTGGCCAACAAGATGGGAATTCCCCTGGTCCCTGTACAAGTAGAACGGCTCAAAGGCTGTCACTTTCGGATTACGTTCCATCCTCCCTTGAAGCTAGGAAAAACCCCCTTAGAAACAACAGAAAAAATCACTAAGACTTTAGAAGGCTGGATCACCAAAAACCCTGGTCAATGGTTGTGGCTTCATAATCGTTGGCGGGGTTGAAGATTGCTCGTCAGCCTGGGGCTTCTCTATAAGCTTATAAAAAAATACTCCCCTATTGCCTTCCTCGAGCCAAGCCCGAGGGAATCACTGGAAGATATACTCATTTTATCCGAGTTTAGCTATACGAGGAGAGACACCTACTAAAAACTAGGTTAGCGACGAGTAACGACCTACACCTTTTATAAGGAATCAGCTATATTCGCCCGATGGCTGACGAAGTAGGTGCCCAAAAAGATGGTTTTTTAATCATCTCTTTTTAAAGCAGCAAGAAATGCACTCTGCGGAATTTCTACATTCCCAATTTGGCGCATTCTCTTTTTCCCTTTTTTCTGTTTATCGAGCAGCTTCCGTTTACGAGAAATATCCCCCCCATAACACTTTGCAGTCACGTCTTTGCGCATGGCTGAAATCGTTTCCCGGGCAATAATTTTACCCCCAATAGCCGCTTGAATGGCGATGGGGAAAAGCTGACGAGGGATAAGCTCTTTCAGCCGTTCACAAATTTCACGACCCCGAGCTTCTGAACGCGCCCGATGAGTAATGAAAGACAGGGCATCCACCGGTTCCCCATTTACTAAAATTCCGACTTTTGCCAAATCACTTTCTCGATAATCATCGATCTGATAATCAAAACTGGCATAACCACGGCTGATAGATTTTAGCCTATCATAAAAATCAAAAATAATTTCGTTTAGGGGTAGTTTATACACCACCATGACCCGAGCACCCACATAGGTCATATCAACTTGTTCCCCCCGACGTTCTGTACACAGAGCCAAGATTGATCCCAGATACTCATCTGGCACCATAATGGTGGCTTTAATCCAGGGTTCTTCAATGAAATCAATCCGGCCTGGATCTGGCATATCTGCGGGGTTGTGGAGTTCCAGCGTTTTCTTATTAGTCAGGTGAACCTTATAAATCACGCTGGGGGCTGTGGTGATCAGATCAAGATCAAATTCCCGTTCCAAACGCTCTTGAATAATTTCCAGGTGAAGCAATCCCAAGAACCCACAGCGAAATCCAAAACCCAGGGCTGCTGAACTTTCTGGCTCAAAATGAAAACTAGCATCATTCAAACGCAATTTAGCTAAACTGTCGCGCAAGTGTTCAAAATCAGTCGCATCAATGGGAAACAGGCCACAAAACACCACAGGGACTGAGGGCTTAAACCCAGTCAATGCCTCAGCACAAGGGCGCTTTTCTTCTGTGATGGTATCACCCACCTTACAGTCTGCAACTTCCCGGATATTGGCTGTTAGGTATCCTACTTCGCCAGGACGCAAAGATTCCACTCTTTGAATTTTTGGGGTAAAAATACCCACCTGATCCACCACATAAGTTGATCCATTGGCCATCATTTTAATTTTCATGCCTGGTTTTAAGATACCGTCTTTAATGCGAATCAGAGTAATCACCCCCAAATACGCATCATACCAACTATCCATCACTAAAGCCTTTAAAGGGGCGCTTTCATCCCCTTGAGGGGGCGGCAATCGGTGGACAATGGCCTCAAGCACATCTTCAATTCCTATGCCTGTTTTGGCGGAAATAAGAACCGCATTACTGGCGTCAATCCCAATCACTTCCTCAATTTGAGCTTTCACTTTTTCAGCGTCGGCCGAAGGCAAGTCAATCTTGTTAAGGACAGGAATAATTTCGTGATTATTATCAATGGCTTGGTATACGTTGGCTAGCGTCTGGGCTTCAACCCCTTGAGTGGCATCCACCACCAAAATAGATCCCTCACAGGCCGCTAAAGACCGGCTGACCTCATAAGCAAAATCCACGTGTCCAGGGGTATCAATTAAATTAAGCTGATAGGTTTCTCCATTTTTTGCGGTATAAAGTAACCGCACCGTCTGGGCCTTAATCGTGATGCCCCGCTCTTTTTCAATATCCATGGAATCGAGCACTTGTTCTGTCAATTCTCGCGAAGTCAGACCCTGACATTTTTCAATCAGTCGATCTGCCAGGGTTGATTTTCCATGGTCAATATGGGCAATAATCGCAAAATTTCGAATTTTATCGAGAGACATCTTCTGACCTTAAGGTTCCACCTGTGGTTTGTTCAACGGCTTGAATAATACGGGTGCTTATAGATTGAATTTCTTCATCTGTAAAGGTTTTTTCTTGGGGCGTTAAGCGTACCCGAATGCCCACGGCTTTTTGGGCAGCATTGCCTCCAACTCCCTTATAAACATCAAAAACATCTACACTTGTGATCAGGATTTTATCAATTTTTTGAACCGTTGTTACAATGGTTCCTGCCTCAACTTCCTCTGATACAACAAAAGAAAAATCTCGATCAATGGCCTGGAAAGGTGATAAAATCAAGGGTTCCTTTCCTTTTTGCTTGCCTTGAGGCAAGGCACTTAAATTCAGTTCCATTGCCACCACAGGCTGCTTAATATCGAACTGTTTCAAAATGCGCGGATGAAGTTCACCAAAAAATCCCAGAATATTTTTAGGGCCCTGCTGCACAACACCTGACCGACCCGGATGATAATAGACTGGGGCCCCTTGGCTCACAACCTGATAGGCCCCCTCTTTCAAGCCACTTTCCTTCAAAAGAGCCAGCATATCAGCCTTAGCATCAAACACATTCACCCATCGTTCTTTTTGAGCCCAATGGTTTTTATTGTAGCTCCCCCAACGCAGGCAAGCGGCATGAGTATCTTGAATCTCTAAGCTCTTATAAACGGGTCCTATTTCAAACAGAAATATAGGATTTTGTCCCCGATCTATATTACGTCCCACGGCTTTTAACATAGTGGGAATAACAGAGGGGCGCATATATTCCATATCAATAGTCAGGGGGTTTGCAATTTTTAAGTCATGCCCCTTTCCGCCAAATAAATCATAGGACTTTTCATCAATCATTGACCAAGTGATGGTTTCAAGAAGGCCGCGACCTGCCAAAACATGTCTGAACTTAATATGTTGTTTTTGAGTATTCGTTAGAACAGCAACATCCACAAAAGGCAGCGGCATTTCAACAATCTTGTCATAACCGTAATGGCGAACAATTTCCTCAACCAGATCAACGGATTCGTGAATATCATGGCGCCAAGAAGGCACCGTGATGGTCTTGCCTTTTACATCAAAACCCAGGCGATTTAGAATAGTTGTCATTTGCTCTTCTGACAGGGAAAGATCTGTTAGTTTTTTAACTAAAGAGGCATCGAAAGAGATCGTTTTTTGGGTGTCAGAAACTTTGCCAATTTCTTGTAAGGGGCCTGCTTCTCCTCCACACAGATCCAAGATAAGTTGGGTTGCTGCCTCCAAGCCCAACAGGGTGCTACGGGGGTCAATGCCCCGTTCAAATCGGTACCTAGAATCCGACAAAAGATTCAATTTCCTGCCCGTTGCAGCCGTGCGAGAAGAACTAAAGTAGGCAGATTCCAAAAAGATGTTTGTGGTATCCAGCGAACAGGAAGACCGCATACCACCCATAACCCCAGCTAAAGCCAGGGGTCCTTGCTCATCGGCCACCAAAGTCATTTCTGAATCTAAAAGATAATCTTGCCCCTTCAAAGATTTAAATGCTTCCCCATCTTGGGCGAAACGCAGGTGCATATTGCCCTGTACCTGATCCAGGTCAAAAGCATGCAAGGGGCGCCCCAAATCAAAACAAAAATAGTTGGTAATATCCACCAGCAAAGAAATGGGTGTTTTGCCCAAGGACTTTAATTTCTTCTGTAACCATTCTGGGCTGGGACCATTCTTGACGCCTCGAATCACCCGCCCCACAAAATGAGGGCAAGCCCCCGTTTCCAAAATCAGCGGATCCGCCACCAAAGCAGGGCCTTTCACATCTGTCGCCACAATTTTATGAACAGCCAAGGGTTTCAAGGTTCCAAGACCCGCGGCATCCAGTTCCCGCGCGAGACCCCGAATGTTTAAACAGTCGGACCGATTGGGGGTTACGTTGACTTCAAAAATCGTGTCAGAATTCCCCAAAAAAGCCACAAGGGAATCCCCCACTTTTGCAGTAGATGGTAATTCCAGAATCCCTTCAGATTCTGTGCTTAGCCCTAATTCAGAGGCAGAACAGAGCATGCCAAAACTTTCAATGCCCCTTATGGCTGTATTTTTCAGTACCAAACCATTCACTGGAATTGTGTGCCCCGCCAAGGCCAAAACTACCTTAAGGCCAGCACGAGCATTTGGGGCGCCACAAACAATCTGCAACACCTCGCCCGATCCACGACGCACCTTACAAACCTTTAAGCGGTCTGCCTGGGGATGGGGGATTGTTTCTAAAATTTCCGCAATTTCAAAGGGCTCTAATCCCGCTGAGGGGTTCAAAACATCCTCAATCTCTAAGCCAATTTTCGTCAGCGTTTCTGATATTTCTTCAGGTGATGCCTTAGTTTCCAAATGATCTAAAAGCCAGTTATAGGAAAGTTTCATTTATCACCTTTCGCAGCATACAGGGCAGAGGGAATATCAAAAGTATCAAAACCATAATGTTTCAGCCAGCGAGTGTCCGCCTCAAAGAAATCGCGCAGATCAGGAATGCCGTGTTTCAACATGGTCAATCGTTCGAGGCCAAACCCAAAGGCAAAACCTTGGTATTCGGCGGGGTCAATACCACAATTACGCAACACATTGGGATGCACCATACCGCCACCTCCTACTTCAAGCCAATCAGTGCCTTCTCCCAACTTAAGGGATCCCTTTGATCGGTCGCACTGAATATCCATTTCTGCAGACGGTTCTGTGAAGGGGAAAAAACTAGGTCGAAACCGAACAGACAGATTTTCAAGGCCAAAGTAAGCCCGCAAGAAATGTAAAACTGTATGTTTTAAATGACCCATGTGAATATGGCGATCAATCACAAGTCCTTCAATTTGGTGGAACATAGGCGTGTGAGTCATATCGTAATCAGCCCGAAAAGCGTGCCCAGGGGAAATAATACGAATGGGAGGCTTTTGAGTCGTCATAGTGCGAATCTGAACAGGGGATGTATGGGTTCTGAGCACGCCTGGATTTCCATTGACCTCTCCCTTTAAATAAAAAGTATCATGGTCTTGGCGGGCCGGGTGATCTAGGGGGATGTTCAAGGCGGTGAAGTTATTGAAATCATCTTCAATATCGGGCCCCTCAGCCACGGAAAATCCCATCTGCAAAAACAAGTGAATCAGTTCTTCCATGGTTTTGTTGGTGGGATGAATGCCGCCTTTTTCTTCAGGATTGGGTGATAAAGAAACATCAATGCGCTCTTTGGCCAGTTGCTGTTCTAAAGCTTCAGATTCCAGAATTTCTTTCTTGTGGGTCAAGGCATCCATGATGGCCTGCTTCACCACATTCAAAGCCGCACCCTGTTTGCTTCTCTCTTCTCCAGATAGAGTGCTCAACCCTTTCAACAGAGCAGTCAACGCCCCACTTTTTCCCAAAATGTCCAGGCGAAGGGCTTCCAAGTCCTGCAAGGTTTGTGCCTGGTGGATTTTCGCCAAAGTATTTGTTTGCAATTCATTCAGTTGCTGCATGGGGCTACTCTATTGTAAATGAAGAATCCTATCAAGAGACTTCTTTTTAATTGACAAGAGAATATATTTGGGGTAGTCAGACAAGGTTCATTAAGAAACCAAGGTAAGAAAATGGCAAAAGCAAAAACAGTTTTAATTAAGCTAGAAAGCACAGCGGATACAGGATTTTTCTATGTTCGCAAAAAGAATCCTAAGGGCAAAACTGAAAAGTTAGAACTTAAGAAATATGACCCTAGGGTTAGAAAGCACGTTGTTTTCAAAGAAACAAAGATTAAATAATTTTACTCAACCCCTTGAATCCTGAAAAAAGGCACCTATATCTTGTGGTGTGTTTACGGTTTTCTCACAACAATTAAGAAATAGGAATTATAAAACAAATGGAAAATTTTGTGGATTTAGGGCTGAGCCCAGAAATCACCTCGATGCTAGAAAAAGTTGGCTATAAACAGCCGACGCAAGTGCAAAAAGAATGTATCCCCCTTATTTTACGCGGATCTGACGTTTTGGCCTGCGCCCCAACGGGAACAGGAAAGACAGCAGCCTTCTGCTTACCCCTCATCGATATTTTGACAAGCAGTCCCGCCAAGGCCCGAATGCCCCGAGCTCTTATTTTAGAGCCCACCCGAGAACTTGCCTTTCAGGTTGTTGAAAACTTGGAAAAATATTCTCCTAAGGGGGCCTTAAGTTACGTACTGATTATGGGTGGTGAATCTGCCTATAAGCAACAAAAGCTTTTGAATCGGGGGGCTGACATTATTATTGCAACCCCTGGTCGTTTCTTAGATTTGTATGAAGCAGGTCATATTATTCTAACCCAAACCAAGTTTGTGGTTATTGATGAAGCTGACCGGATGATGGACATGGGATTCATTCCCGATGTACGTAAAATTACAAAAGCCCTTCCCCCTTTGCGGCAAACTCTTTTGTTTTCTGCAACCATGGACAAATCTGTTGAAAAGCTTTCTCAGGAATTTTTGTCAAACCCCAAGCAAGTGCGGGTTGCAGCACCGTCTGCGTCAGCAGAATTGATTGATCAATATGTGATTCACGTTCCCCGGGCGCCCCGGGAGCAACAAGCCCAACGAAAGCGGGATGTGTTGCGATTGTTGATTGAACAAGAAAAAATTAAGTCAGCCATCATTTTCTGTAATCGCAAATGCGATGTCGATATGGTGTACAAGTTCTTGATTCGCCTTGGACATACGCCTGGTCTTATTCATGGAGACTTGACCCAGTCTAAGCGCCATGGATACTTAGAAAAGTTCAAACGCAAGGAAGTAGATTTCTTGATTGCCAGTAACGTGGCGGCTCGTGGACTCCATGTGGATGATCTGGCCTATGTGATCAACTATGACATTCCCAATTACTCAGAAGACTATGTTCACCGTATTGGTAGAACCGGTCGGGCAGGTCAAAAAGGGAAAGCCTTTACCCTGGTTACCGATAAGGATCAAGAATTTTTAGACAAGATTGTTAGACTGATCAAGAAACCAATTCCAGTGGCTAAGCTCAATTTTGACGAGCTTCCTGCGCCCGAGAAGAACTCTAGATTTTCCCAAGAAGCCCCCGAAAAACCAACACGGGATCGGCCCTATGGTAAGTCTACGCGTCCAAAACCATCTTTTGGGTCCAAGCCTTCCTATGGCCCAAAACCTAATCATGGACCTAAACCAGCTCATGGCCCAAAGGTGGCCCAAGAAAAATCAGATAGGCCTGCTCAAGAAGGATCTGCTCATCCTAAAAAAGACGGGAAGACTCTTCCCCCTTGGAAAGTAAGTCCATTCAAAAAGCGTCCGAAGAAAAAGTTTTAGTTCATTCTCGAGACTCCTCCTTCTTGCCTTCCTCGGACTTGGAAGATCCACACCTTGTTCAGAAATCAGTTAATACGAGCGAAACCAGGGTTAAGGGCTTCAATCTGTACTTGACGTACAGAAGCCCAAGATCCCACAGTTTTGCGAAGGAGTAACTGATTTCTGAGGTTGGGCAAGCTAGGTTTTGTGGTAGGGGTGATTTGCAAGAATCTGCTGCGCCCTATAAAGCTGTTCAATCAACAGAACTCGCACCATTAAATGGGGCCAAGTGCATCGACCAAAGGAAATTTTGGCTTGAGATCGTTTCTTTATATCATTTGAAAGACCGTCAGCCCCCCCTATTATAAAACAGGGTGATAATGACTTTTGCTGCAACCCGCGCACCATTTCTGCAAATTCTAGGCTGCTTATTTCTTGGCCTTTTTCGTCTAATGCAATCACAAACGCATCTTGGGGAATGTGCTCGACCAAGGTCGCTGATTCTTTTTCTTTCCGCTGATCAACGGAAATATTCAAACTTAACTTGGGGTCAAGTTCTTTCAGGTTCAGCTTCCAGGAAAGCCTTTTTTCATAGGTGGCATATAATTCTCCCAGGGCACTTTGCTTGAATCGGCCAATGGAAAGAATAGTGACGTGCACTAGGGGGCCCGATGCTTCAAGGTTTCTTTAAGAGTTTCTGGGGCCCACATGCTTTCCAGATCATACTCCGCCCGCACCTCAGGTTTGAACAGATGCACAATCACTGTGTTTAAATCCACCAACACCCAATCAGACGAAGGGGCACCTTCAATATGAATATAGGTATGCTTTGATTTTTTCAGTTCAGTCTCTAGATAAGACGCAAGAGCATGCAAGTGTCGGGGATTCAGCCCAGATGCTATGATCATATATTCCGCCATATTTGACTTACCCTTCAAGTCAATCACTTGAATATCTTCTGCCTTATGTGCATCCAAAATTTTAGAAACTAATCCGGAAAGCTTTTTCCCCTCAAGGGACGTATGTATATGTTGCATTAATAATCCTTCTTCCTATGCTTGTTGTAATTTATCAATATTATGGGCTTTAACCTTAATAATTTTTCTGGGGTTACATTCTAAAATTTCGAAACGCACCCCCGATTCATGGGGAATGATTTCCCCTTTTTTAGGCACTCTGCCGGCCAGACTAGAAATAAGCCCTGCAATAGTTTCTGGGTCACTTTCTTTTTCGTGCGCTGTAAGTATTTTGCCGTATCGTTCTTCAAAATCTTCAATGGAATACCGCCCATCCAATATAAGAGTATGCTTCTTATGAACAACGGGGGCGGCAATTTTTTCTGCCCGGAAATCAACTTCCCCAATGACCTCACTCATAATATCATGAGCCGTAATCAACCCATCAACCCCTCCAAATTCATCAACAACCAGAGCCATAAAGTTCTTAGCCTTTTTCATTTTGATAATTAGATCCAAAATATTTAAAGAGGGCGAAACATATAAAACAGGAGTCACCTGTTTTTCCAAGGATATTTTTTTACCCTTTATAAAGTTTACCAAGGCATCTCGGGCTGAAATTTTCCCCACCACCTTATCCAGGTTTTGCCTAGAAAGAATAATGTAAGAATGATCTGCCCTCATCAATTTGCTTTTCAAAGATGTTAAGGGTTTGTCCAAGTCTAGCCATTCAATATCAGCCCGAGGGGTCATAATTTCTTCAACTTTTTCCCGGGTCATTTCATTAATTTTTTGAATAATCTGCAAGTCCTCTGCTGACATGTCCAAAGAATCCAGACTCTCCATAAGGGGAGTGGATGATTTTTTTTTCTGAAAAAGTTTCCTTATCATTGTCAACATGGGCAGTCCTTAATACTTTCTCATTTCTATTCCAACGGATTTCAACATTTTAATTTCTAAAGCTTCCATTTCTTCTGCATCCTCATCCGCCTCATGATCAAATCCCAAAAGATGAAGAAAGCTATGTATACATAGATGAAACAAGTGATCTTGGAAAGAAATTTCTTCAGCCTTAGATTCTTTTAAAATGGTTTCAAAAGCAAAGACCATATCACCCAGCAGAATATGGGGAACTTTTGGCAGAAACGTACCCTTTTGAAGATCTTCCAAGGGAAATGACAATACATTGGTAGGCTGGTCTTTTTCGCGATACTCTCGATTCAAGGCTTGAATATGCAGGTCATCCGTCAAAAGAACACTGACTTCAATTTTGCCCCGATACAAGGGGAATTCTTGTAAAAAAACCTGACTGGCTTCCGTTAGGGTTTGGCAACTATCTTCAAGATGATCATTCCACAAGGGTGATTCTTGATCAACTGACACCCAAGATGGGACTGGCAATTCTTCCTGTTTAATGTTTTTCATAAGCCTTTACGATACGCCCAACAAGAGGATGACGCACAACATCATCCGATGAAAATTCCATAAAACCAACAGATTCCATGCCCCTGAAACGACTCATGGCATCAATAAGACCCGATGTTTGATCTGCGGGCAAATCGGTTTGGGTCACGTCGCCTGTGACTACCATGCGAGACCCCTCCCCCAAACGAGTCAGGAACATTTTCATTTGCATCATGGTCGTGTTTTGGGCTTCATCTAAGATAATAAAAGCATGAGATAGGGTGCGTCCCCGCATAAACGCCAAGGGTGCCACTTCGATGGTTCCATTGCTGATTAATTTTTCAATATGAGCTTCTTGAAACATATCATGCAAGGCGTCATAGATAGGGCGCAAATAGGGATCCACTTTTTCTTTCAAATCCCCCGGTAAAAACCCCAGTTTTTCCCCTGCTTCAATAGCTGGGCGGGAAAGAATCAAGCGTTCCACTTCCCCCTTCATCAGCAGGGAAACCGCCATAGCCACAGCCACATAGGTTTTTCCCGTACCCGCGGGACCCGTTGCAAAAACAAGCTCATTGTTTTGTAAAAGCTTTATGAATTCTTCCTGGCTTTTTGTGCGGGGAACAATAACTTTCCCATCTGTTTTAAGTTTAATACCAACGGATGAATCAAACTTGTCTCCCTTAGATTGGGCAATTTGATGATCCATTTGGGTGCTATCCATGGGCTTACCGTTCTCTAATTTTTGATACAGCCCCTTCAGAACTTTCTCCATCTTAGAAAGGTGGTCTTCTGAACCCTGAATTGTCACAACATTGCCTCTTAAAGACAAGCGCACGTCCATTTGTTTTTCTAAGCGTTTTAAGTTAGAGTTTTGAGGGCCTACTAGCTCCTGAAGCAGAGCATTGTTCGGAAATTCCAAGGATCTTTCCTGAGTTGTCGTTCGCGTATCCTGCGGTTTGTTTCCCATTACACCTTAAAGAAGTTTTCCTTCTAACATTTTGTATCCGGCCTTTATGATCTGAACTTGGACCGTCTTTCCCAGTATATCAGATTTTGATTCCAATACAACCGATTGCATAAAAGGGCTTTTCCCAAGGTAATGGCCTGAAACATCCCCTTTTTTCTCAATAAGAACCTCCAAGGATTTATTAATAAAAGACTCATTAAAAGTTTTTTGCTGGTCGTAAAGAAGCTTTTGCAACCTTAAAAGTCGTGCATCTTTTACCTCTTCAGGCACCTGCATATCCAGAACAGAGGCAGGCGTTCCAGGACGTGGACTATACTTAAAACTAAAGGCTTGAGAATATTTTATATCCTCGACTAGCTTCATCGTATCTTCAAAATCTTTATCAGATTCACCCGGGAAGCCCACAATAAAATCTGACGAAAAAGCAATTTCGGGCCTTTCGGCGCGGAAAGCTGCAATAATCTCCCGATATTTTTCAACCGTATGTTTACGGTTCATATCTTTCAGCACCCGATTAGACCCTGACTGCACAGGCAAATGGATAAAAGGCATAAGCTTACCGCAAGATGCATGGGCTTTAATCAAAACCTGGTCCATATCCAGAGGGTGAGACGTGGTATAGCGAATACGCTCCAGACCATCGATCTCAGCCAATTCCAAACAAAGAGCCCCCAGCCCCATTTCTGACCCCAAAGCGCTAATCCCGTGATAAGCATTCACATTTTGCCCTAACAAGGTAATTTCCTGAACCCCCTGACTCACCAAATGCTTGGCTTCCTTCAAAATATCGGCCACAGGTCTGGAATATTCGGCCCCGCGGGTATAGGGAACCACACAAAACGTACAGAATTTATCGCACCCTTCTTGAATAGAAAGAAGTGCCGCATACTTCCCATTTCCTTCTGGCAAGGGCAAGGTATCAAATTTAGACTCTACGGGAAAATCCGTTTGAATAACTACCGGCTCAGAGGAAGTTTGGCGTTGCCTTCTTTTGGCTCGTTCAATCAATTCCGGCAATTGATGGTAAGACTGGGGCCCCACCACCACATCTACATAGGGCGCGCGACGCATAATTTCTGGCCCCTCTGCCTGGGCCACGCACCCAGCCACAACCAACAGCCCTTCTTCCCCCGCCTTTAGTTTTTTTTGCTTCAGGGGATTTAGGCGACCCAACTCTGAAAACACCTTTTCTGTTGCTTTTTCCCGAATGTGGCATGTGTTGAGCACGGCGATATTAGCCTCTTCCACTTTGTCACTTAAGCTATAGCCATGCATCGCAAGCAGATCAGAGATCCTGCTTGAATCATAGGTGTTCATCTGACACCCATAGGTTTTTATGTACAATTTCTTCATTTTCACTCCGTTCTACCATGGGTCTCTTATGGCGGCAACTTTAAATTTTTTTGGTGGTTGTAAGCCCCATGCTTCTGAAAGATACAGGTCCTATCAAAAAGAACAGGACGATTATACTCTAATTGATGTTTTATATTGACTCCTCCATAAAAAGTTTCTAAAAGAGAAGATGGTTTTAGTAGTTATTAGGAGAATTCTAAATGAAGATTTTTATTAAGTTAGCCCTTTTTACCCCTTTTCTATTTCAAATTGCCCACTCAGCAGGTCAAAGCGCAGAGGAAGCGGCTCAGCAAGCACCTCAGCAAGCACTGTCTCTTCGAGAGATTGTCGCCCGCAACCGAGCTTCTCGCGCCAACTCACCTGATTTTTCAACTTGGACGAGAGAAGATTTCCTCAGGAATCCTCAATATATCGATTATTACTTTCGTACTAATAGAGTAACAGCAGAAGAAGAACGACTCCGGGCACCCAATGGTCCCTATAGGGGGCATTACCATCACGATGCACTCGTTCTTTTTGTAGAGCCCTTTACACAAGCCCCTGAAGGTTTTACCCTCTATAACCAAACTCTTACACAATACCAAGATAGTATTCGAGAGGCCTTTTTACCATTCAGACTGGAGATACCTCAACAGGACATTCAACCTTTCTTTCAAGCCCTTTCAATTTTAATGGCCCCAGATTATTTCTTTTCTAGGCCTGACCCAGAAACTAGAATGGGTCGACAATACATGGAAATCTTAATCAGAATCCCAGCAGCGCACCGCTCAACAGTTGCCACTTACATTCAAAACCTAAACAAAAATCCCCAACCAACAGTATTTACTCACTCCAATATGCTTGATCAGTATCGTGTTCGAATGGCGATGACATTGTGCATCCCTAATACACGTGATCTTCATCACGATGCATCACCGGAGCAGCTGTTTGCTGAAATAAAGAGCGTTTATACAGCTGCCATGAGTCTAATTCTGTTTCCCACTGCCACTGATGGCTATTGTGATGAAAAATCTATGGATGGCTATATTCGTAGGAAACTTGTTACGTTCCTATGGGAAATCCCTATGGCAGAAAGAGACAGCATCGCACCGATCGCTGCCCAATTAGCACCACTCCAAAGGATTTCATCTGGACATCAGAGTCTTGAAGATCGAATATGTATTATCAACTCTTTAAAAACTATACCTCTTGAGCAAAGACTGTCTCTATTACCCCTTGTACAATCTTTCACTTCACGCATACCTATAATGAATTCTTTTGGAGGTTGCGTTGCAGCCCTTATTGATCGGTTAGCACAAGTTGATCCCGTGGAAAGACAAGACCTTGTTAGTCTGTTCGTAGAACTTCTCCCTTTTAACAGATTAGAAGCGTGGTGCCCCGCAAATATTATTAAAATTTTAAACGAAACTAACCATGAACATAGAAGAGAATTGCTTAACCTGTCTCGGGAAATGGTTGAACTTTTTGCCCCAAGTCCTACTTATAGCATTTATTTCTCACATATTGTTAATGCATTAGCTGTCTCCCCAGAAGAACGGCAAAGTATTACCTCTTGCCTTAGAAGACTCCACAGACCACCTTTAGGTTTAGAAGTCATTCGCACCGTCGCCTCAATTTCTATGGAAGAAAGAGGACCGATTGTAGGGCAAGTTGCTGTTCTTTTGGATAGAGAGATCCTTGAAAATCTGGAATTTCCTTGGAATTCAGAAGCTTTAAGAGTGCTTTCATCTGCGACACGACAGGCTAGAACCCAGGCAGCTCTAGAGAGAAGACAAGCAGAAATAAGGGAAGCAGAGGCAGAGAGAGAGAGAGAGAGAGTTAGAGAACAGGCAGCTCTAGAGAGAAGACAAGCAGAAATAAGGACTAGAGCCCCACAAGCTCAACCCCGCCAACAAGTTGACCTTGAAAACGTTATGAACGCTCGGCGCATTGCTGCATCTGCCGTAGCGTTGAAATGTTTGTGGGACATAACACCTGGATTTCAGCTGGATCCAGAAATCGTGACGATTGTGGGCGATTATATTGCCAGCATTACAGATCCCATTTTCCAAAAAATTCGTGCTGGAGATACAGAACTCAACCATGCTTTGTTTGTTCTGAGTGGCCACAAAAATGAGGCCAGAGGAGACTCGGACAGTCTTGCTGATAATGAAATTTATACCAGCGGTACTTCTACATATTTTAGAATGTTGGGTATTTTGGGTCGCGTCTGGCACATCATTCACTCGCCTGAAATGGCTGCGCATAAAGACAAATTGCTTCACAGTTTTGTGACGGCCTTAACCCAATGTTTCGATGAAGAAGGCTACCGAGGACCCCACAGAATCTGCAACGTTGGTAAAGTCCAACGTCTTCTTTCTGTGTTGCAGGGGTATGTTGACGGTATTCGGATTGATGAGGTAGAAGAAATTCCTACCGTTGAAAAAGTCTTGGTAGAATTAACCTCTAGCTTATTTAATGAGGGTGTTCCGAAAGTAACTGTAAGTGAAGCCCAAGCGTTGATTGCTGAAACAGCTGCACGTGTTTATGGGAATGATCCTGTACAGGCCGCCTGGTTCCAAGAGTATGCCAAAGAGTTTCTTGAACTTATTCGTGACTCCGACAGAAGTCTTATAGCCGAGCAGGATGCTGCCTATTTTGCTTCGCTAGCAGCAGATCAGGCTCATGCAGAGGCCTTACGTTTACAGCAAGAAGCCCAAGAACGTGAAGAAACCTTACGTTTACAGCAAGAAGCCGAAGAAGCCGCCCATCTAGCAGCCCGTGCAGCTGAAACCCGTGAGCAACGGGCCGCGAGATTGGCCGCTGCTGCTGCAAGAAGACAGCAACAAGAGCACCCCGGCGCTGCATCTGCGGATTAAATTAGACCTATTGCATAACCCAAATATGGGCGGGGATTTTTAGGAAAGCGCAGGCGAGAAGCGGCGCGTACTTTGCGTACGCAAGCATCGCACACTAGCTTTGACACCAAAATTACCCCCAGAGTTGAGGTGGGGAGGATTTCGACAGGTACATTTGGGTACCTTAGAAATCTGAGATCCTGCAATTTCGCAAAGTAATCGGCCAAAAAGCCCCCTTAAAAAACCTAGATTTTTGGGATGAATACGAGGAAGCCGAGGCGAATAAAGCGGAATGTACTAACGTACTTGAGCATTTATTCGTCCGATGGCTGACGAAGTAGGCGCCCAAAAATCTAGGTTTTTAGAGCATGCCGTGGCATTGCTTGAATTTCTTGCCCGACCCACAAGGGCAAGACTCGTTCCGAGAAACACGCCCCCAGGTTGAAGGATCCGCCGGATTAATTTCTTCTGCAGGTTGGCGTGATCGCATCACAGAAACCTGTTCGGATTCTAGAGCGGGATCCTCCCGACTTTCCTTCATGATTCTGGGTTGGGTTGGTTCCAACTGCATTAAATCTTCTGGTTCAAAGTGAAACTGCATCAGAACAGAGAGCACACTTTCTTTCAGGCGATCTAACATGAATTGAAACAGTTGGAAAGCTTCTTGCTTATATTCGTTTAACGGATCCCGCTGAGCATAGGACCTAAGGTTAATACCCTGACGTAAGTGATCTAAAGACAAAAGGTGGTCTTTCCAATTTTGGTCCAAAAGCCTTAAAAGCACATTTTTTTGAATCTGTTTCAGCATTTCTGGGTCTGCATTTGTATACTTTTCAGCCCAGTGATCTTCAATGGCTTTTGCCAGACGCGCCTTCAGCTCTTGATCCGCGATGCCTTCTTCTTTCGCCCAATCTTCCAGAGGCAAATCCAAACCAAACACACGACGGCCTTCCTCATGAAGTCCTTTAATATCCCAATCCGTTGGGTAGGCTTTTTCAGGAATATGGCGGGCAACTAAGCTTTCCAGAACATCTTGTTTCATGTTCTGAATAACCTCAGTGACGTCTTCTCCGCTCATCAAATCACGGCGCAATTCATACACAACTTTTCGTTGGTCATTCATCACGTTGTCATATTTTAATAAATGTTTCCGCATGTCATAGTTGCGGGCTTCAACCTTGGCCTGAGCCTTTTCCAGGGCCCGATTAATCCAGGGATGGGTGATCGCCTCCCCTTCCTTTAGACCCAATTTTTGCAACATATTATCCAGGCGTTCTGACCCAAAAATGCGCATCAAATCATCTTCCAAAGACAGGAAAAACTTGGATGCCCCTGGGTCCCCCTGCCGACCAGAACGACCCCGCAATTGATTATCAATACGGCGGCTTTCGTGCCGTTCTGTTCCAATCACATAAAGACCACCAGCCTTCAAAACGATTTCTGAGTCTCGTTCAATTTCTGCCCTGATTTTATCAATAATTTTGTTCTGTTCTGGGCCCTCAGGCAAATATCCCGCTTCCATATGAAGGCGAACTTCTAAGTTACCCCCCAGCTTAATATCTGTTCCGCGACCGGCCATGTTTGTGGCAATCGTAATGGCCCCCGGGCGGCCTGCTTCCGCGATGATCCCTGCTTCTTTATCATGATATCTGGCATTTAAAACGTTATGGGGAATCTTATGTTTTTTGAGTTCTTCTGATAATTTTTCAGATTTTTCGATGCTGGCCGTTCCCACCAACATGGGTTGCTTTCTTTCCAAACATTCTTTGATCAAAGAAATGACGGCCGCGAATTTTTCCCGTTCTGTCCGGTAAACCTCATCATCCAAATCCTTACGAATACAGGGTTTGTTTGTGGGAAGTTCCACCATCTCTAAATTATAAGTTTCCGCAAATTCTGTAGCTTCCGTCATAGACGTTCCTGTCATTCCTGACAACTTGGGATACAAGCGGAAATAGTTCTGGAAAGTAATTGAAGCCAAAGTCTGGTTTTCCATTTGAATTGGAACCCCTTCTTTTGCTTCTAATGCCTGGTGGAGCCCATCCGAATAGCGGCGACCATCCATCATACGACCCGTAAATTCGTCAATGATAATAACCTTCATATCCTTGACGATGTAATCCTTTTCCCGTTGATAAAGGGTGTGGGCCTTCAACGCCTGATTCACATGGTGAACTAATGCAATATTCTGGGCGTCATAAAGAGAGTTACTTTTCAAAAGGTCGGCCTGCTTCATCCAAGCTTCAACCTGTTCAACCCCTTGTTCTGTCAGGGAAGCATTATGTTGCTTTTCATCTTTTTCATAATGCTCGGAAGTCAGCTTTTTGACCACATCATTAACAGCCACATATAAGAAGGAAGAATCCTCCGCAGGCCCAGAAATAATCAAAGGCGTGCGGGCCTCATCAATCAGAATACTGTCAATTTCATCAACAACTGCATAGTTAAAAGGTCGTTGAACCATTTGGTCCAGACGGAATTTCATGTTGTCACGCAGATAGTCAAACCCAAGTTCATTGTTGGTTGCATAAGTAATATCTGCATTATAAGCTGCTTGACGATCCCGGTCGTCCATATTACTCACGATACATCCGACCGTAAGTCCCAAGAATTTATAAACCTGCCCCATCCAATCGGCATCACGCTGCACCAAGTAGTCATTCACAGTCACCACGTGAACGCCTTTACCTGTCAAAGCATTCAAATAAGTGGGCAAGGTGCCAACAAGAGTTTTTCCTTCTCCCGTCTTCATTTCAACGATCCTGCCCTTGTGAAGAACCATTCCCCCCAGCAACTGTACATCAAAGGGGCGCATGCCTAAGGCTCTTTTACAAGCCTCTCGGGCTACAGCAAAGGCTTCTGGCAACAGTTCGTCCAAGGTCTCCCCTTGGGCTAGACGGTCTCTAAAAAGTTGAGTTTGAGATTTTAATTCATCATCTGACAGAGCTTCAAATCTGAGTTCCAGGGCATTAATCTGCCTTACCAACCCTTGAGAATCTTTTAAAAACTTCTCACTGGGCGATCCAAAAAATTTCCGAGTTAACGCTTTTAACATGTTGAGTCCTTATTTTCAAATAAGGCCTATACTAGCGCCAAACAAGGCCCCAATCAACTCAATAGTGACTGCGTCATAAGGAAGTTCGGGTAAAAAAACTTCCCCTCTCTCTGTCTTCCACGGGCTTGCCCCTCGGATCCATTAAATCACATCATTACACGGATGGGATGGTACGAATGTCATGCCGGGCAGCAATGGCTGAATTTTGGTCAATATAGTTAAACTTCTGTAAAAAGATCCCCCTATTTCTTTCCTCGGGCTTGACCCGAGGATCCATTTTTCTATAAAAACATAGGATTTAGACCCTCCCGCCAAGCCCGAGGAAATCACTGGAAGGTATACTCATTTTATCCGAGTTAGCTATACAGCCTTCTCGAACGCTTTCAGAAACTCCCTAGCTTTGTGAGGTTGGTTCAGCAATTGTATAGCCTGATTCTCACGCTCGAGATTCCTCTCTAAGTGGGGAGAAAATTTGATCAAAAACTCTCGGATTTCTTGATCTGAAACATTTTCGCCCAAAAGATTCAGGATATCAATAATAAATAGAGGTTTTTGACCCGACAAAAGATCCAAAATCTTCTTTTGTGTTTTTTTCCGATGAAACCCGAGTCTGTCTCCTAAAGCCCAAATTCGAGGATGAAATTCTGTATCTAATTCCCCCGTTATCCTCTTATAAAATTCCATAAAAAAGTTAACGTCTATTCTTGATCTTCTCAAATAATCTAACATGTTAGCGGCCAATATAGTTTTTGGGTTTGACATAGAGTCTCTTAGATAGTTGATGTTTTCTAATAACTGCCTCTGTTCTGTCTCAGGCAACACATCGATCATCTGAAGAATCGTGCTATAATCATGACCATGCACGCTCTTTAGAACCGGAGTCACTAACGCCTCATGCTCAGGACTAAGCCATTTTATTAAAAGCTTAAAATTACCACTACAGTCGTCTTGATAACAATTCCTCAATGCTTCTAAAAAGTCCTTTCTTTTCTGAGGGGCCACAGGAATCATCTTAACCAGCTCAGCAACAATTTCAGCTTTCGCGGCAGGTGTTCTTTTTGGGAAAAATTTCTCAAGAGCAAGAAGAGGCCTCCCTAGAACAGAAAACCCAATTCGTCTGCTGAGGTCTCGCGTGCTAGCAAGATCGATCACAAGTGTTCTTTCTTCTGAAGAGAACTTCCCTAAACTTTGGAGTGTTTCCAGACGATCTGTAGGGTTTATATACCGAAGGAAGTCTGTAATGACTTTGGGCTCAGTTCCTTGAATTGAGCGGAAAGCTTCAATTATTTTATGAGCATCCTTTTTTTTCATTCCGCGCATAAGAATAGTCATATCGTCTTGATTATGATGAATATAAGGTAATGCACTAAGCAAACGAGTTTGTGTGTCCGCCGTCTCCAGAGCGCTTTTTAAGAACAGGGCTCTACGTTTTTCCGGGTCAGTTTCAACTCCAGCTTCACCCTTAACCAAAGCCTCAAAATCTTGACCATCCTCATAAGATGAAATATCACACAGAGTCTTCAAGATGAATACACTATCTACACCATTCCTTTTATTTTCCTCTTGGATTCCCTTTGAAAGTTGCACACTTAACTCTAGAGCTTGACTTTTCTCTGCTATAGGAAGTTCAAGGAACGCCACAAAAGCAGCTGTTGCCCGGGGGTTGTGATCAAGACCTGATATAAAATCTAGGCCTAGCTTTACAAAGCTGGTTTTTTCTTCTTCAGGAAGAGCTGCAAATTCGCGAACCATTTTAAAGAACCCTAGACCCGCTTGTTTATAACCAGCATCTTGAAGAACTTGTTGCAAAAAGGTCTGCACATCTTTCATACTAAAGGAATCTCTTTGATCCTCAGGAAGAGTCCAATAAACATCATAAAAAGGCTTAATTACGCTAGGTAATTCGTGAACAGCATCAGTGATTTTTCCAACCCAATCCCATCTAAGAAGATTAGAAAATAACTCTTTCATTTCAGCTCCAGACAGCCTCTTATTAGCCTTAATCGCTGCATCAATATCAGCAAGGGCTGTTGAAGGAGTCTTTGAAATTTGGCCCAATAAGGCTCTAGCAGGTATCTCCTCCAAAAAGGATACAGCCCGTTTTAAGTTATTCAGGACAGCAAGCTGGTTAGAAGACTCGATTTTTTTCAAAACACCAAGAACTTCCACCCGATACTCCTTTTTAATTTCCTCCAAGTCTGCAATAACTGCCACGACGCTTTCAGGATCTTTTTCTTGTAAAAGAATCTTAAGGGTCGCAGTAAGCGCCTCCCGCATACCTGCAGAGGCCAACAGATGAATCAACTTGGCCCGATTGGCGGTTTTCATTTTTTTAGGGGCTGAAGTAGCTAAGGATTAATGTTTAGATGATTTATACCAGGATTT
>JBAWWO010000008.1 GCA_037146715.1 Alphaproteobacteria bacterium | reverse complement strand
GTCTCAGAATAATCCTCAACGCCGCTCTTTCCCTTCTGAAAATTCCCAAACTCTGCTCATATTTGAAATATGTCAGGTGTTAAGAGGGAAGGATTTAAAATTAGATATTTGCATTATGAAGATGATAGTGTGGTTTGCCCGGAAGAGCAAAATGCTATTAAATGGCTGCATTTTCGGCGATGATAACTATTCAGAAAATACAGAAAAATCAAAATTACAAACTTAAAGAGGAATAATGTTTAAACTTACAAAACTATTCACTGTGTTGGCAGGTGCCCTTGTAATGAGCTCACAATTTTCTTATGGGGCTTCTCGCCAAGAAGAACTTGATATTAAAGAATCAATCAAACCTTTGTGTATTGGTCTTGGAAATCCTTCACATATTTTTCGAGAATTGCAACATTCTAGTGTTGAAGAGAGAGGTAGCATTGTTCGATGCGCTAGAAACTTTATAACACACTCTATGCAAGGCTCTGACCGTCTGAATATTCTGCGTATATTGTCCCCTGTCTCTTCAAACGCAGAAAGAGAACAGGTTACCTCTTATGCTCAGAAACTTATTCTTCCTGATCTCCGTTTATGGGATTGTCTTAATATTATTAAAATAATAAGAGACCTTCCCTCAACGGAAAGGAATAATTTTGTTGTTTGTGCGCAACTTATCGCGTCTAATATGCATTATGATTATAATTCCATTGTCTCAGATATCCTTGGAGTTTTGAAAGAAATTCCCGACGAGGAGAGGAGAAGTTTTAATGCTTTCACTCAAAACCCCAACTTAGCCTGTATAGAGACTATACGGGTTTTAAGAGATTTGCCTCACAAGGAAAGGGAAGATTTTGTTGCCCTTATTCAGCTTATATCTCGAAAGGATCACCACCTTAGCACCTTGCTCTACTCTTTTGCAGAAATTGTTGCTGAAGAGAGGAAAGACGTTATGGTTCTTACTCAAAGATTCACTGTACCAGAAATGACGAATCGAGACTATGCAGGGATTATTCCCGTCTTAAAAGGAATTCCGCCCGCAGAGAGAGAAGAAATTGTCACTTTGACTCAAAAGCTCTTGCCTTTTCTAAACGGTAAAAAGATTCATGAAGAAATCATGAGTAATTTGAGAATCATCCCCTCTCCAGAGAAAGAAAGAGCTATTGCTTTTATTCAGAACTCCATTAAACCAGAAACTCCTGAAAATGGAATGGATAAGATCATCATCGATATTTTACAAAAACGAAAATGGAGAGATCGGAGTCAGGGCCAAAGCGTCCCTAGACTTGATTCGGATGATTCTATTTTAATCCCCTTTGAGTCTAAACTCGATGGATTATAAGTTGCAGGTGTAGACTGTCTGGATCTCTTTGATTATCTAAATTGAAACTTGTCTGAAAATGCAGCTTGCAGCTTGCTAAGTCCTGTAGTAAAAGGAACATGAAGTTAAGGAGGGTTTGCTATGAAGTCCGTGTTTATTGCTCTGGTTTTTCTGATTTTCTCTGTTTCATCCTATGGGAGCTGTATCGAAGATGATGGTATTTTAAAACTCAATCAGCAGATCATTGATCAGGAGGGGTTGGAAGATTTTCCTGATGCCACTCCTGTTTCTTCCGTTCTAGAACATATTAGCTTCTATGAGGAAGATTTTTCTAGAATATGGGCTATTGATTTAAAGAAAACATATTTATTTCAGGATGATTTTAAAGTTTTACTGAAGACTGTGCTGCCTAAGGCTCCTAGTCTAAAAGTTCTTGTTTTAGGAACTGTTCATCTGGATGATGGTATTTGGGTTAATATTCTGTTCCCTATTTTAGTTCAGAGAAATTTTGAGTACTTAAACATCCATGAAACAACCTATGACAATAAAAGAATTCAACCTATTCTGGCAATGGGAAAAGAGAGGTATCCGCAGGATTGGTTAGATCTTTCTAAAAAATTGATTTTTGCAAGCCAGTCTTACTATTCAAAACTTAAACGAGAAATTCTTTGGATTCGTGATTGTGAGCAAAAAGGTTTGATATCATCTGATTGGGATAAAAGCCACCAAGAGTACTATGCGGAGTACTATGAAAGAATAGAAAAATCAAAGGCACTGCACATTTTAACAGGAAATGAGAGTGAGGATGATTTAGATGATTTCGACGAAATTGCTGCTTCATCTGATTCGGACGAAGGACCCATGCTGGAATCTCTCGCAAAACTTACACTTGAAGAGAACGTGGACCATGTCTAGAGTTTTTTTATTCCTTTCACTTGCAGTTTACCATTGTGGAAGTTTTTCTTCTTTTGTGGGGCTCGATGTAGCTTTGGGACCTATTTGTGGGGCCAACACAGGAAAGATTGTTGAGCGTGTTAGAACGGAACACAATAAGTTAACTTCTATTCAAAAGAAGCTTTCTGTGGCGTTACCAAAATCTAATTTTGACGAACCTCTTAGCGTTTTATTGCAGGCTGCTGTTCCTATCGGTTCTTCTCCTATTGATAATGGAGGGACAAAGTCTAGTAGGCTTTCTGTTTCAGGCTCTCAGATAACAAAAAGTACGAACGGAACAATTCTTGAAGATTTAGAAAATTCAAATTTCGGGCTTATCAGCTTGTTGATTGTTCAAAAATCTGGAAAGATTCTGCCAATGGCAGTATACCCTCAAAATGATTTGATGATGGGAGAATTTTCCAGAGTTTATGATAGTTGTGTTGATCGTTCACATAATATAATTCCTGATCTAGCAGACTTTGAAATCCAGTGGTCTAGCTATCTATATCCTAAGCATTATATTTTAGGAGAAAAAATGCATATGGTTAAAAAAGCCATTCACACTGCTCTTGAAAATATCAGAACAGAAATAAAAGCACTAAATGAGATAGAAGATGCTAGTGTTGTTCCGGAAAAAATAGATCAAATTTTAAACAATCTTAAAACCTATCATGGGAGATATAAAACTTTGATTCGTAGTGGATGGCACACAGAACAGCGCATTGTTTTTGATTTAGACCAGTCAGACACTTTAGTTCCTCTTAGAAATTTAAAAAGATTTTTAGAAAAAGAACAAGACCCCGTTTTAGCTGTTATTGCTTGCCTTCATACCGAACGAAGTCCATGTTCTATGATTAAAAGTTGTGATTGTCTGTCATGTCTTAAAAATTGGTCGGAAAGATGGAGTTTTAGGAGTGAGAATCCGGACATTCCTGTTTTTATGACGGTTTCTTACGAAAAACTTTATGTAGCCAACCCGGATCAGTTTTTAGATTATGTCTCCAAAGAAGATTACACTCAAAGCATTCGTTCTGTTCCAGGAAACAATTTCTTTATTGATAAATTTTCCCCTTCTATTTCTACTCAAAATCGAGATATTTTAAACGATGTTCGTTCATGGGCAGCTCAAGGATTTTTGGTAAGACAGCTTAATAGGGTGAGGGGGGGATCTGGACCTGTTAGCGCTTACGATGATCATCTTTTCAATGCTATTACACCCCTTATAGGGGAGTTTAAGATTTCCTACAATGCTTCCTCAGATATTGTTGATTGTAGATCTTTTAAAATTGTGACCCCAAATCTTGGTCTTGAAAAAATTTATACAGATAAGGATGGATTTTTGTTAAGGGCAAGTTTTGATACTTGCCTGGGAATTACTAAGATTGAGGGAAAAAGGGTTGTCTTAGAAGGTCCTCCATCTCTTGTTTTATACGCTACATCAGA
The DNA here is from genome assembly GCA_037146715.1 of Alphaproteobacteria bacterium. NCBI lineage: Bacteria > Pseudomonadati > Pseudomonadota > Alphaproteobacteria > Alphaproteobacteria bacterium. The sequence goes on along the minus strand of JBAWWO010000008.1, from coordinate 49,069 downwards.
TCGGGCCATAGAGAGAGGAGAGGAAGGTCAACCAAGCACTATAAAAGAAAAAGATACAGACTGGTCTCTTTTGATAAAAATTGCTGCAATGATAAAACTTAAGGAATTTTTAAACTTGGAATCAAAACTACAACGAGAATGCCTGCTTCCTCCAGACTCTGACTCATCTGATTAAAGCTTTTTGTCGATCATTAAGTAAAATTTTCATTCCTCCTTCTCTCGTGTTTCCATCATCGCTGCTGTTGCGCGCTCTACGGATGCTCGGACGGGGTCAATGTTTAATCTGGCATAAATGGCAGTGGCTTGTTGGGTTTTATGGCCCAAGGACTTGCCGATGATATAGCTATTGGCTCCTGTGGTTGCTTGCCAGCTCCCAAGGGTGCGTCGAAGATCGTGTAGTCTCAGATCTTCTAATTCTGCCTTTTTTAGAATACGTTTCCAGACGTTTTTGGGTTCTTCCAAATGTCCAGATTTGCTGGTCGTGCTGGGGAAGATCCAGCCACTTTCCTTTTTCTTAAAAAGAGACTTCAGAAGACCTAATGCTTGCTCAGAAAGGGGTACAAGCTGGGAATTGCCGTTTTTAGTCTCAACAATATTCCATGTTTCTTGATCAAAACTAATGTCTTGCCAACGCATCGCTAAGACGTTGCTTCGTCTCGCTCCCGTTAAAAGGCATAATTTAAAAAAAGTTGCTAATGTTTGGTTAGGGTCTTCCTCAAGTGCTTTCAGGAATTTCGGCAATTCATTTCCTTGCAAGAAGCGTTCTCTGGATTTTTCTTTAAATCTTTTGATGCCTATTGTTGGATTTGTATGGTTCCATCCCCAGCTTATGGCCTTGCTAAACATAACGGCGAGTAATGCTAACATCCTATTGGCTGCGTAGAGTCCATGATCCCTACCTATTTTTGCATGTAGGGCCTCTATATCGGCTTTGTGTAGTCTAGATATTCTATGCTTATCCCAATGGGATAAATAAAGTTTGTGCTGATTTAAATCACTTTTCCAGGACTTTTTATGCACTTTGGCATGTTGATCAAGGTAACGAGCAAAAAGTTCTTTGAAGGTAAGTTCCTCCCGAATTTTGTTCTTTTCACGGTTGGGATTTTCCCCCTGGGCAATTTTTGCGTTGATCTTAGAGGCTTCTCCCCGAGCGTTTTCAATAGATAAGTCCGGATAACGTCCCAGAATCATACGTTCAGGTCTGCCTCCTATTTTGCGATACACGATGAAAGTTTGAGTGCCTTTATCTGTGATCCCGACTCCTAAGCCCCGGACTTTCGTATCATAATAGTAGGTGCGTTTTCCTGATTCTGGCCTTGGAAGGCTTTCAATGGACTTTTTTGTAAAGTTAAATTTGTTCTCTTGTGTCTTCATTTGGTGCTACTCCCGTGCTACCCTGGTGCTACCTTTTGAGTAAAATTTGAGCTATTTAGGTTAATTCAGAATAATGACATTATACCCGCAAACGCAAGCTGGATAAAGAAAAATTAAGATCTATTAATTTTGAGAAAACCCATAGATCGCTGACTGTTAATCATTGGGTCACTGGTTCGAGTCCAGTTCGGGGAGCCATCTTTTCTAACGCCACATGGGCATCAGGAGATATAAACAAAAAGGGTGTAGGGGTTTTTGACGTCCAAATCTTTTTATATTTTCTTCAGAGAAAATGGATACAAATTTTTCTATAGATTGGCTTTTAAGGAGGCTGGGCATACCATCGTTGTTAAAGTTTTTAAGTGCCTCTAAATGCATACTAAAATAAAAAAGATTAAGGTATCGGCATCGCTCTTCAAGGGCGTAGCTCCAGGCGGTGGGGCTTTCTTCTTTTAACCTGATCAGGGCATCTAAAAAATTCTCAGACATTCTTACATGAAGCTGCATCACCTGCATACACTGCATTTTTCTTGCATCTGTGGGAAGATGGGCAAAGCGGTCTAAGCGATTTTCCAGGGCTTTAAGGCTGCCAGGGGTTTCGCTTCCCCAGAAGGTTGAGGAGCTCCACAATTTTTCTATGGCACCCGCGCTGCAAGGTTGCCCTAAAGCGCAGTTGATCAGATTAGTTGCGGAATCGCATTTATTCAGATCGAACTCACCAAAACGTATGTGGGAAAAAAAGATAGATTCCTGATTAGCTGCCACAAGAGCACCAACTTTTCTTTTTACATTACTGTCTAAGTCTTGCGTTGCGCCGAAGCTATTTAAAAACACAAAAGACGTTGTAAAAATTATTTTTGAGAGTTTAATCATGGAGCGTTCCATTAAGTTTTTTAGTTCGATAGGTTCGCCATAGGGCTTGAATTTTCTGGGCTGCTTTATTTTTCTGTTCTTGTTCTACATAACTCCTAAAATCAATCTCTATTTTGGAGCCTCCTTGAATCAGAATTGTTTTTTTATTGGCGCCACACACAAAAAATACGCGATTCCTACTAGGGGTGATCGTAGTAGGAAAATTGAGGCTTTCTCCCCCTCTCCCTGCGGCCAACTCTTTTCTTAGATGAGGAAAGAGTTCTGCAGTGCTAGCAAAAAAATTGGATACTTGAGGCCGTGTTGCTATTATATCTTTTTCGTCTCTAGCTGCTGAAAAACTGTTACAAATACTAGAAATTGTTATTGCAAGTATTCCAAAAATAAACTTCATAGCTATATTTCCTCTAAAAATATTACTGCACAAACATCTGCAGCTGGTCCTTAAAAAAAGTCAAAATTAATCCAATGGTTATGAATGAAATAAAGGTGGTGATCAGAATAAGTGCATTTGTTCGCCGAACGTTCAGCCCATAGCGTTGGGCGAAAAGGCTGGCGTTTCGGGCGGCAGGCATAGCGGATAGCAAGCACAGGGAAAGCATCCAAAAAGGTTCAAGATCAAAGATGTACCGCCCGATGAAAAACGCCACCAGGGGATGCATCAGATTTTTCAACAGGGTCAGTCCTAACAGGTCAATCAGCAAGTCGTCTTTGGTAAAATCAATGCGGTCTTGCTCTAAAGACAGACCCAGCACGAATAAAGAAAGGGGGGCAGCCATACTGCCCGCCACGTCAAAAATGTGCTTTAGAGAGGCGGCGACGGGAATCTGGTAATAGGAAAGGGCCACCCCAATCATGGCAGCAGGCACTACAGGGGCCTTCATTAAAATAAGCGGTAAATGCTTTAAGAATAGCTTCATGGCTGTGGCAACACCTTGGGTTGGTTGAGCCTTGCGATAAATATCATATTCCAAAATCGCAATACTCAAGGGGGTCAAAAAGATGGTTTGAAAGACCATGACCAAAACAATGGGGGCCACATTTTTGAAAAACAAAAAGAACACGGGAATAGCCAAATAAGTGGTATTGATTTGGGCGGTTCCGATCAGGGAAATGGCGCGCTCTGACAGGTTATTAGGAAAGGTTCTTTTGCTGAATAAAAGGGTGAGCCCCCCAATCACTAAACAGCTGAGGATAAAGGCCGCAATAAAAGGGCCGTTAAATAATTTTTCCAAGGATTGGGATGAAAATTGACCCAGCAGCATGGCGGGAATGGCGATAAAAAAAACGAAATCTGTAAAAATTGAAGCCGAGCGTTTCCCCACAATTTTGAAATAGCTGCACACATAACCAAAAATGATAATGGTAAAAATAGGCAGGTTGTGTAGTAAGATATGTTTCAAAAATAGAGTCTTTCGTGAGGTTTCTTGGGCATTGTAATCTAAATTTTGAAAATATTCTATAGCCTTTAACGCGCGGTTTCTTTAGATTGAAGGGGATCATGAAAATAAAAATAACCAGTCTGAACTCTAAAGGGGATGGGGTAGCCGAAGGGACCCAGGAGACTTATGTTGTGCCTTTTTCGTTGCCGGGTGAGGAAATTGAGTTTGCCTCGGCTGAGCCCTTGAAGCCAGGGGTATGTGGGGTTGACCGGTATGAAAGACTGACGGATAGCCCCCACCGGCGTGTTCCTCCATGCCCTTATTTCGGGGCCTGTGGAGGGTGTCAACTGCAGCATATGACAGATGATTTTTACGCGAATTATAAAGGGGGCTTGTTAGCAGAAGATCTAGCAGTTCACGATATTGTTGCCTCAGAGGGGACATGCCCCCAGATGTTCGGTCCGGGTAATCGCCGACGGATTAACTTTAAGGTGATGCGTGTGGGGCAGGGAGTGGCTCTTGGCTATCACCAACGGCGCAGTCACAAGGTTTTGGATATTAATGCCTGCCCTCTGTTGACCCAAAAATTGCAGGATTTGATTGCTCCCTTTAAGGCCCTATTTAAAAAGATTTTGCAGGGGGGTGATAAGCTAAACTTATTCCTGACTGAAGCTCTGAATGGGTTTGATGTGCTGATGGATTTTGAAACAGCAAAAAGTTTTTCTTTTGAAGAAATGGGAGCCTTGATTGCAATGGCCCAGAATTACAAGTTGATACGGGTGACCTTGAAAACGCCGAGGGGGGAGGAGCTGTTGTACGAAGCAGAAAAACCGCGGGTGGCTTTTCAGGGTATTTATGTTGCCATTCCTCCCAATCCTTTCTTGCAACCGTCTGAGATTTCCCAAGATAAAATGATTCAAACGGTCATGGATTTGATGCCAAAAAATGCGAAAAAGGTGGCAGATTTATTTTCAGGTTTGGGTACCTTTTCCGTACCTTTGTCGGCCCGTATGGCCGTTGATGCTTATGAGCAAAACCCTCAGGCCGTGAAATTTTTGAAAGAGACAAAAAAGCTTTTACCAGGAAAAATAGAGGCTTTTGAACGGGATCTTTTTAAAAATCCTCTAACAGTTCAGGAGCTTGAAAACTACGATTGTGTGGTGCTGGACCCCCCTCGGGCGGGGGCTGTGGCACAAATTAAAAATCTGGCGGCATCCAAAGTTAGCCATGTGATTATGATTTCCTGTAATACCCATACCTTTGCCAGGGATGCCCATTTGTTGATCAAAGGCGGCTACAAAATGGAGTCACTCAAGGTCTTTGACCAGTTTCTGTGGTCTGTGCATTTAGAGATGATTGCTCTTTTCAAGAAAGTGTAGACCTCGGATGGGCGCTTTTGTAGACCTCTTGCAGGTGCTGCCGATTGACCTTGGTGTATTTTTGGGTGGTGGAAAGGGAGGAATGCCCCAGCAGCTCTTGAATGGTGCGCAGGTCTCCTTTAGCTTCCAGCAAATGGGTGGCGAAGCTGTGGCGCAGGGCGTGGGGGGTGACGGATTCAGGCAGTCCCATAGACCTTCGCAACTGACGGACTTCTTTTTCAGCAACGGACACATTCAGCCGTTTGCCCTGTAGCCCCACGAAGATGGGGAGGGCACCCTCTTTCCCAAAGGGGGATATGTTTAAGTAATCTTGAATTCTGTCGTACACAAGGGGCAGCAAGGGCACAAATCTTTGCTTATTTCCTTTACCTTGAACCAGCAACATATGACCAGGTGTGGGCAGATCTTTTTGATTCAAGTTCAAAGCCTCACTAATACGAAGCCCACAGCCATACAAAAGGGAAAACAGGGCGATACTTCGTTTCCCAACCCACGCGGTTGACTCCAGGGAATCTGCATGGGAGACAAGCTCTTTTGCTTCCTCCTGCGACAGGGCTCGGGGGACAGAAGCTGGTTTTTTAGGGGATCGAATTGTTTTAACAATCGGATTGTGGGCGTAAGATCTGCGATCTAAAAACAGGTAAAAACTGCGGATCACAGCTAGAGCCCGAATGATGGAAGACTTCGAATAATTTTGTGTGTGGGTTAAATAAGCAAGCCAAGCGCGGAAGTCTTGGGCTTTCAGCTGTTCAAGACTTTTTAGGGTTAAATCCCCTCCCAAATGCTCACCAAAGAAGGTGAAAAATTGCAGCAAAACCCGCCGGTAAATGGGAATAGTCAGGGGGGACAGGCGGCGCTCTTTTTCAAGCCACTGAATCCATTCCTGAAGGTAAGGCATAAGATGGTCCATGGGGGTAGTATACCCAACCTTATTCACAAGAGTATATAAAAAATAGAGGTCCTCGGGGCAAGCCCGCGGAATTCATTGGGGGTGGGTTCACCGTTTCCTCACTTCTCAGGAAAGAAGGGGACCGATAGTTTAGTTGCTTCCTCAAAGGGATAAAAATTCTTTTCCTTAAAGTCAAACTCGTGGGACGTTCTTTTATATTTTTGCGACCAAGTTTTTCCATACTCGGCTTCCAAAAGTCCTTCAGGATTAGCCGGTGTGTTGACAAGCTTTCCCCCAAGACGGCGTCGAACGATTGGAAATAGATCAGTTTTCTTAATTTTATGTTTTAGAGTCCATTTGGCTGGAGGGAAGACATATAGATCATCATCTGTGGGGTCAATATCTATCTCAAAAATATCAGTAAAAGGACATTTTCCGCCGAAGCTAAGAGGAGACTCAATTTTCCAACCACGGAAACAGTCCATACCCAATTTCTCTTCAGATCTACAGTAAGTATATCCCAATTTAGTCAATTCTTTTAAACAGGCTTCTACTTTTGATCGATCAGAGACTAAACTTAAAAGATCAGCATCATCATCCCAGGGAAGGCATCCCCCTTGTTTTTGCCCCACGGTATGGCGGGTCATTCCCAAAGACATGCCGGCAAAAACCCAATAGCGGGTCTTCATACGTGTAAAAACATCATCAATATCATGAACCATTTTATATAAAAAAGTATGCCAGGGTAAAAATTGCTCATAAAGGTAGGGGAGAGGAAAATTGGTGAGGTCAAGACGAGTTATCATCTTATTCATATCAACAGAATAGGTGTGGTCAGTTAGAGGGATGGCGCATAATTTTTCGGCTGTTTTACGATATCTTTCACCATCAACTGTTATCGAAAAATGCATTTCTAAGGATGGAAATTCATAGAATTGTTCTAGCAATTTTTCTTTTGGCAATGCATATACATGACGGTCTTGAGTTTTTGAGGGATTTTTCCCCCTTCTCAGAAAGATTGCACCAACTTTTTCAGCAACTCTGATGGATGGGGCATTATCTGGATGAATGCTGAACACTAGGCTTGTACAACAAAGTTCAATAAACACGGCATCGGCACGCAAAAAAGCCTGTAAGGCTTCACTCGTGTATTTTTGTCCTTGAAACGCCGGAGAGGTGGCATAAAAAATCGAATTTTCCTTTTTGTTAAACATTCCTCTCCCCACAAAACATACCAGGTTTATTGGATCTTCTTTTGTGTAAAAAAACATATACTTTGCATCTGGTTTGGTAGAGGAGGGTGGTAAAATTTCTTCTATTTTTTGCTGAATCCATGATTCGTCTTTTTCTGTTCCATCTTCATAGTATTTGCTATTTAATTCTCCACCCTTTGTACGATCATTCAGCAAGGCTGCCATTGCCTTGATGCGTTCAGTAGTTGGGGGGAGGCTTTGCAATCGGGCAGTGTAGAAGAGAGGAGGTTCATCATAGTATGGAGCAGCAGACGCTCCGTAGCCTATAGAAAAATCTAAAGAAATCTTTAGAGCAGCGCTTAAAATCCATAAATATTTTTTCATTTTTACTCCTCTTTCATGAGCTGTGCAAAATCGAAATCAAGGTCCTCCCAACCGCGCTGGCCGAATTTTGCAAGCTTCATATCTCCTTTTCCTCTCCACGAGTTTTGATGATGCACGGTTAACCATGTCCTGTCTGGGATTATAACTGGGCTATCACTTTTTTTGAGTGTTGATAAAAGGACGGCCATTCCATGGGCGTTACTTGTCCAATGCATTTGTTTTGGAAGAATTTTTTGGGGAGAGGCTTGTTGGTCTTCTGCAGTTGCCGCAGCTTCTGCTGGGGTTGCAGCTATAGGTTTGTCATAGGCAACTTCTTCCGCCTCATTTATTAATTGTCCTTTTAGCAGATAATCTAAGGTATTCAACTCTCTTTTGAAGACGGGAGATCCTTTCGAAATCCCAAAAAAACAGGTATCCAGATCTCCATTTCCATAAGAAAAATAAACAAGGTTTGAATAAAGGGCACATTTTCTAAGGTTTTTGGGGCTGTGGTATTCAACTCCAAGATCTGAATAAAATCCTCCAAATTCCCAGGCAATAACGCGACGCAATACATCATTTGCGAAGGAGAAATGACGATGTTCTAAATAAGCATCAAACAATCTTCTTACCCCTGTTAAATCTTTTGGCGTATTTGTAAAAAGGCAAGAATCTGTCAAAGAATGGATGTTAATAGATGGACAATCTTTCTTTAGCGCAGAAATCGTTTCTGGGATTGTTGTGGGGTCAAAACACCAAAAATGATGATCCCAATCAGGTAAAAGTTTAAGGCTATGCGTATAATATTGAAGGATTTCTGGTTTAACTTCAAAGGCCTCTGCCCCCCCCACACCGGTAAGCCAAATTCGATGAGTTCGGTAAGGAATTTTGGGTTCAGAAATAGGATCTATAGGCGCAGAAAATTTAGATATCATATTTTGAGACACGGCGACAAGTTCCAACCGACGTTTAAGAAGCTCATTGGGTTCTGTTCCATAGACAATACGAGCAATGCTTACCAAGGGCCCCAACTTTCCATATTTTCTTTGGCTCCATCTATTGTGATAATCTTGAATGACACCAAGTGTTTCGGGTTTTCTTGATAAAGAGGGATCGATTCTTTGGAGGGCTGGATTATCAGAATCAGTTGCCTCACAAGAGAGATCGGCTAATCCCATATAATGCTCTAATCCATTATAGGAACCTTCTAGTCTAGCATAAGGATTCCTCAATCCATCATAAGGATTGTCAAGTCCATCATAGGAATCATCTGCGAGGGTTACTCTATGCAGACAGTCTTTTTCGGCATAAGGATCATCTGCGACGGCAGCACCAGCTTGATTGCACAAAAAAAGTAGTAATATCCCTAAAGATAGAATTTTCATGAGACCCCCTATTTTTTTATATTTTTTCCATGCTAAAGCATTTTTAACTTATTGAATAGAGGGTATTTTTTAAAAAACAGGTTCAAAAAACAGGAAAGTCAGGGATTACCCCAAATACTTTTGGGCATCCAACGCAGCCATGCATCCTTGCCCCGCGGCCGTAATGGCCTGGCGGTAAACCTTATCTTGAACGTCGCCTGCCGCAAAAACACCGGGAATATTCGTCAGGGTTGTGCCGGGTTTGGTCACCAGGTAACCTTCTGCATCTAAGTCTAGTTTTCCTTTAAAAATCTCTGTTTGGGGGGAATGCCCAATCGCAATAAACACACCGTCGGTTTGGAGGGTTTGTTCAGCATTTGTATGACTGTTTTTCAGCCGAATGCCTGTGACGGATTTTGGCGTTTCTGTGCCCACAATTTCATCCACTACAGAATCCCAAATAACGGTTATTTTTGGGTGGGCAAGCAGCTTTTCTTGCAGCATCTTTTCCGCCCGCAGCGTGTTGCGTCGGTGGACTAAGGTGACCTTAGAGGCATGGGTTGTTAGATAAAGGGCTTCCTCAACGGCGGTATTCCCGCCGCCAATCACAACAACTTCCTTGTTTCTAAAGAAAAATCCATCGCAAGTGGCGCAGCCAGAAACGCCATATCCTTGGAATTTTCTCTCACTTTCAATGCCAAGCCATTTTGCTTTTGCTCCTGTTGAAATAATTATGGCATCAGCTTCATAGGTTTCCCCATTTTCGCTGGTGCATTTAAACGGTTTTTGGCTAAAATCAATGTGGGTGATAAAGTCATAAATAAGTTCAGTGCCTACTTTTTCAGCTTGTTTTTGCATTTGTTCCATAAGCCATGGACCTTGGATCACATCCTCAAAACCGGGGTAATTCTCCACATCCGTTGTGATCATCAGTTGCCCACCCGGTTCGTGTCCTAAAATCTGAACGGGGTTAAGGCCTGCACGGGCGGCATAAATGGCAGCTGAATAGCCAGCGGGGCCGCTACCAATAATCAATAATTTACATTTTTTTGTCATGTTGGGTCTCGTTTATTTATGCCAACACGGTAACCAGTATGGGCTTTCTCGTCAACAAAAAACCTGGATTTGTCTTATGACAAACCCAGGAAATTATTGTTTTTACATAGTAGAAGTAGAGTCTCCTGTAGGGCCAGAGGCAACAATATCTTCCAATGCAGTAGTTGTAACAGTTCTGCTTGGCGATCTAGTTGTATTAGCTAACGGCACTTCAGTAGGTGCTGGAGCTTCCTTCACATCAATTAAAAGTTTTTCTCCAGATTCTTTCAAACTTTTATATTCGCTTACAATAAAAGAGGTGCTTTTTAGAATGAGAGCATCAAGACTGACTGCTCCTTCTTTTTCAACAGTAGCTAATCTTGCTTTTGTGGAGTCTACATAGTCGAGCAAAACTTTGTTGATGTTTTGTTGAATATTTGTATCTTTTATGGCACCAAAAATATTCAATCCTTGCCCAATGTTTGCACCGTCTTTATGAACTAACTGAAGAATTTTAGATCGAGAATCATATGCTATCGTGTCAAAGGTTGTAGGGTCATCCTGGGCACTTATGAAGTAGACCAGTTGAGACATTATTCTGCTCTTCAAACCAGCTGCGTCTCCTTTAATGTAATGATCTAAAAGAGTTAGAGCCATTTTTGACTCGTTTGTAAAAATCCCTATATTTTTTAGAATAACTTGTTGCCATGCAGGGGGGATTATATGTGTAATACCGGCCGCAGTTGTAAGATTAACGCCTCCATCTGATCGAGGGACCATTGTGCTTCCCACAATTTTTCGTGCAGTTTCAATAGTGGTTTTGAACTTTTCCAGTTCTTTAACAATAGCTGTTTTCGCAGAATCATCGATACCTGGAAGCACTTCAATAACAAGTTCACCAATAGGAATCAGAACAACAGCTGTTTCATCCAGGGCTACTTCTATGTTTGCTTTTGTGCAACATCTTTTCCACCAGGAAGGGCTTGGTTCAGTTCCGGCGGCAGCCGATCCTACAGCGTTTCCTCCATACAGGGCAAGACAAAGAGCAATCAAAGAAATAGAATGATGTAATTTTTTCATAGTAACCTCCATTTATTTTTTATATTTCTATAAAAAGTATGGACGTGGTTTTTTAAAATAGCAAGAGAGCAAACTTAATTATTACTTGGCAAAGATTCCTGATTTTTCAATCGATAGCTAAAGGGAATGGACAGGATGTAAAGGAGGCTAATGATTGATAGGGTGGCCCATGGATAGGCCACTAACCCTGCGACAATAAAGGCGACTAGAATAAAAATGGGTAGAATCCACTTTTTTTGCACATGCCCTTGTTTGAAGGAAAACGTGGGAATACGACTAACCAGAAGGCTAGAAATCACCAAAAGCCATACGCCATAAAGGGCAGGACTTAGAACCCAGCCAGGTTCATGAAATTCAACAATGATGGGCAGTAAAGCCAAGAGTGCGCCAAAAGGAGCAGGAACGCCTGAAAAATATTTTGGCGAGGGGCTTTGATCAATAAGTGTGTTAAAGCGAGCCAAACGCAGGACCATACATATGCTGTACATAAGAACGATTGGCCACCCCAGGCGACCCAAGCCCTCTAGGGAATGAATGTAAATCACAAGACCAGGAACAATACCAAAGTTACAGAAATCAGCTAAAGAATCCAGCTCAGCCCCAAATTTGCTTGTGCTGTTCAGAAGTCTGGCTATACGACCATCCATGCCATCAAAAACCATGGCAATGAAAATCAAAACTAAAGATGTTTCCCATTTTCCCTTCAGCGCAAAATGAACAGCACTGAGCCCCGCGCATAATGCAGTTAGGGTTAAAATATTGGGAATAAATTTATGGAAAGGAAGAGCTTTTAAGGTTTTGCTTTGAATGGATTTGGTGGAAAGTTTTTTTATCTTTTTCTCACGAAAGACCATTATCTTATTTCCCCTATGCGTTCTTTTTCTTTAGAGAGCATATCAGCTAATACAGTTTCTCCAGCAACCATTTTCTGTCCTACGCATACAAGGGGAACAAGAGAATCTGGCAAATAAACATCAACCCGGCTACCGAATCGGATAAGCCCAAATCGTTCTCCCGCTTTGACTTCCTGGTTTTCAGTAACATCACAACGAATGCGTCGCGCAATAAGCCCAGCAATTTGAACAAATGCTATTTTGTGATCATCTTTTGTTGTGACAACCATCAGCTGGCGTTCGTTAAATTCACTGGCTTTGTCTAATGAAGCATTGAAAAATCTTCCCTTATAGTAGTGGATTTTTTCAATAACACCATCAACAGGAATACGATTAATATGAACATTAAAAACATTCATAAAAATGCTGACGCGCATATGCTTTTTTGTGCCTAGGCCTGCTTCTTTTGGCGGAATGACGGAAGCAATCATTTGCACCATGCCATCGGCGGGAGAAATAATCAGGCCATTCCGTAGGGGGGTCACCCGGTCAGGATTGCGGAAAAAATACAAACACCAGGCCGTTAGAAGAAAGCCAATCCCCCCAAGAAACGGAGTCAGATGCCATAATAACACGCTGACAAGCCCGAACAAAGTTGCAAAAACAAGACCCTCTTTATGGATGGGTAAAATAAACATTTTCATCATAATTACTCGATAATTTCAAAGTTAATATAGCCAAGTTATAAAGAAATGAAAAGACTATATCTTCTTCATATTTGCCAAAGGGTGGTGATTCAGGACTAATTCTTCCAATTTTTCCTTCATCACATGAGTGTAAATCTGGGTCGTTGAAATGTCGGTGTGTCCCAGCATGTTTTGGACGCTGACCAAGTCTGCCCCATGATTTAAAAGATGAGTAGCAAAGGCGTGACGCACCACATGGGGCGAAATTTTGGTCGGGTCTAACCCAGCGGTTGAAGCAAGCTCTTTCAGAAGCTGTCCCAGACGCTGGCGACTTAAATGACCCGATGTTCCATAAGACGGAAAAAGCCACTTGGAATAGGTGCCTGTTTTTAGAAATACTCCACGCACTTTCAAATAGGTGTTCAAGGCTGTGATGGCATACTTGTTTAGGGGGACCATGCGTTCTTTGCTGCCTTTTCCCATAACAATCAGCACTTCCCCATCTTGTGAAATAGAATCATGTTTTAAAGAAATAAGTTCAGAAACACGCAAACCAGTGGCGTATAAAATCTCAAGAAATGCAGCAAGCCTAAGCCCCTCTGGTGAATCATCCTTATAAGCAGTTCTCAGGAGGTTTGAAACATCTTGCTCAGACAAAATTTTCGGCAAGGGGCGCCCTAATTTGGGCAAATCAAGGGTTGAGGTTGGATCATCCGTTCGAATCTGTTCAGAGATTAAAAAACGAAAAAATTGTCGTAAGCTAGATAAACGACGGGCTACGCTAGAGGCCTTTAAGGAATTATCATAAAGGTGGGATAGATAATCCCGCAGATCTTGGGTTTGGATGGTTTCAAGGGATAGATTTTTTGCCTTTAGAAAAGCGCTGCAATCTTTTAGGTCTCGCCCATAGGATTCCAGGGTGTTGGGGCTGGCGCCCCGTTCCACCGAAAGCATTTCCAAAAAAGATTCCATATGAGAGATAGGGGGCATAATCTACTGAAAGCCAAGTTGATAGGGGGATATTTTTGATGGTGAAATAAGCGAGCCTTTGATGCATTCTTTTTGTCCAGCAAACAGAACGCTTATGGGAACAAAGGCAATCTTTTTCTGCTTTTTTATACGGCTAATCCATGTGGTGAGATTTTTAAGAATCGCAGGATTGGGGTTAATGCTAATCACTACAAAGTCTGTGGCTGAGAAGGTTTTTTCAATTTTTTGCAAAGCCTGGGAGGCCTGACGTGAAGAGCGCAAAAAGCTATCAATTTTCAGATAAGGTAGGGAATGAATGCTTGCTATTCCTTGGATGATAGGAGGCGCCTGAAGATTATCCAACAGGCAAGAGTTTTCTGCACTTAAGCGATTAAACGTCTTGTTGAGGGTGTCTTTGTCTTTCCATAAGGTGGTTCGCAAAGTGTTTGCATACCCCTTGATCTTTGGAGAAGATAGTTTTTTATTTAAAGATAGAACACCTAACAACTCCCACTCTTTTTTAGATGTTTTCTTTAAGATTTTGGGGGAGGGGTCTTTAACTACAAATGTTAGTGGAATTTGTATTTTTGAAAGCCAGTGCCAGCTTTTGTCAGAAATTTTTTCTGTATTTTGAATCACAATACTTATTTTTTTCTTCTTTTTAACAGCATGCCATTGTTGACAGGCTTTTTTCCAAGAAGGACTTAAAGGTTTCGGGGTTTTGGGTCTCTTTTCAATTGTTTCTTGAATCTTGAAAATTTCTGTCAGATCCGAGAAATCTTGGATTTGATCCAACAAACTTTCTTCCTCCTGTTCCTCGGGGTTTTCAAGGGGCAGAGTTTCTGGCTCTATAACGCTCAATTGAGGCAGAGATTTGGGAATTATTTTGATGGGGGTGGGGGTAGGATTCATCCAGAAATAAATACCCGTTCCTGCACATAAGCACCCAAAGGCAATAAAGAAAAATACGGCAGACAGTTTATTGTTCTTTCGAAATAGTTTTTGCTTAAAGAATGGTTTCATGAGCGTATTAAGACATGCTCAGCGAAAACTTTCAAGCCCGGATTGACAGGGTGTGCGCAGTTAGTGGATAGTTGTTACGGAGGACTATATGTTTAAAACTATATTGCAAAAACTTTTTTCGTCTGCTTCTGAGGAAATTGAGACCAGAAGTACCTACAAAAAGCCTGAGTTTATAGATAAAAATAGACTGAAAAAGGTTCAAACCCTTTTTCCAAAAATTGACAGGCTTTATGAAAATTATGCGAAAAAATATCATGTTGTTGGCCATTCCTATGCCATCCTGTTAGACGGCAAACTAGTGCATACCCACTGTGGGGGGTACGCAAACTTAGAACAAAAAACTTCTGTCACGTCTCAAACCGTTTTTCGGGTTGCTTCAATTACCAAAAGCTTTACAGCTATGGCTATTTTACAGTTAAAAGAGCAGGGCAAGCTAAATATGGACGACCCGGTTCATCTGTATTTGCCAGAAATAAAAGGTCAGAAATTAACGCAAGACGCTGCGGAAATCACTATTCGTGATTTGATGGTGCATGGGGCAGGGTTTCCAGAAGATAATGCCTGGGGGGACCGCAAACTGCATATCACATCAGATGAACTGATCGCCATGATCAAACAGGGCATTAATTTTTCCACGGTTACGGGCGCGGCCTATGAGTATTCAAATCTTGGTTATGGTATTCTAGGCTATATTATCGGCAAGATTTCTGGCATGTCGTGTCAGGACTATATTGCTAAGACTATTTTTCGGCCCCTAGATATGCAACAGGCCGCCTGGGAATATACGAATGTGCCTTCAGAGAACTTGGCCCATGGATATAAGTGGGCTGATGGTAACTGGCAAGAAGAGGGGCTGTTGCATGATGGAGCTTTTGCTTCTATGGGGGGTATGCTTGCGTCTATTGAGGATCTGAGTAAATATGTGGGCTTTCATCAGAATGCATGGCCGGCACGAGATGATGGGGATCAAGGACCTGTTAGTCGCGGCACGGTTCGGTCTATGCATGAACCCCGGATTATTGGGGATTTCAGCGGCAAGTACAAATTCTTGGAAGGGGATGCCCTTGAGTTTGTGAGTGGATATGGTTATGGACTGTTCTGGGGTAAAGACACTGAGGGCAGGGTTTATGTTTATCACAGTGGCGGATTGCCAGGATTTGGATGTAATTGGCTTATGCTGCCCCATCAGGGTTTGGCTGTTGCGTTTCTTGGGAATTCAACCTATGTTCCCGCTTTTGATATGAATATGCAGGCGTTGCATATGATTATTAAGCAGGCGAAATTAGAGCCAAGAATGTTACCCGTTTCCTCTGTTTTGTTAGAACGTCAAAAGCAACTTTTGGACTTGCTCCCCGATTGGGATGGGGCCGTTACAAGCGGAGTTTTTGCTTCTAATTTTTTTCTAGACAACAACCTGGAGGATCTGCGCAAAAAGACCCAAGAGCTATTTGCCAAGATTGGGAAAATTACAGACGAGGGGGAAATAGTCCCCCAAAATCAGTTGCGGGGATATTTTGTGGTCAAGGGGCGAAAAGGGTCTTTAAAAATCAATTTCACTCTGGCGCCTGATAGAGGGGCGTTGATTCAAAGCTTTTCTGTCGACGTGCAGAGATAAGATTGTTTTCAAGAATTTGAAAATATATAAGCTCATATGATATGATCTTATATATTGTTAAAAAAAAGCTTGCCTTTCGGAAAAAGGTTTTATATAACGTCCTAACTAGCACGGCTAGTGATGTCAAAGACTGCAGGTGCGCTTTCGGGCGCTTAATGGCGAAAAGCCTGCAATAGACAGGAAATTCTTTGGGTGTTTCACCTTATATTCCTCCTGTTATTTTTGGCGTCTTATGTTGCAATTGCAATGAGGATGATTGATGAATCGTACAGAAAAAACCGAATTTGTTGGTTCTTTAAGTGACCAGTTGAAGGCAGCCACTCTGGTGGTCGTAACTCAACAGTCTGGTCTTACCGTTGAAGAATCGACTGATCTTCGGATTAAAATGCGGGAAGCGGATGCGTCTTTTCGTGTTGTTAAAAACAGTTTAGCGCGGATCGCCGTTAAGGACGTGGGTTTGGATTCTGTAGGTGCTTATTTAAAAGGCCCTACAGCTTTAGCGTTTTCCAAAAGCCCCGTTGATGCCGCAAGAGTTGCCGTCAAATATGCTGAAAATAATGATAAACTTATTATTATCGCAGGCATGTTGGAAGGCAAGTTTTTGGACGCACATTCAATCAAAGCTTTGGCTAAATTGCCATCTTTGGCTGAGTTGCGCGCTAAAATTTTAGGTGTCATTATGGCTCCTGCAACGAAGTTGGCTTGTACTATTAAAGAACCAGGTTCACAAGTTGCGCGAGTCATTGCGTCTTACAGTAAACAATAACCACAGGAGAATAGAAAATGTCATTAAATACTATTGTTGAATCTTTATCAAAATTGTCTGTTTTAGAAGCTGCAGAACTTGTGAAGCTTTTAGAAGAGAAGTGGGGTGTGTCTGCGGCGGCTCCCGTTGCTGTAGCTGCAGCTGCTGGCGGCGCTGCTGCTGAAGCTCCTGCTGAAAAGACAGAATTCACTGTTGTTTTGAAAGCGGCTGGTCCTAACAAGATCAACGTGATTAAAGAAGTTCGCACAATTACAGCTTTGGGCTTAAAAGAAGCCAAGGATCTTGTTGAAGCTGCACCAGCTAACGTAAAAGAAGGTGTGTCTAAGGAAGATGCTGGAAAATTCAAGAAAATGCTAGAGGATGCCGGCGCAACTGTTGAGTTGGCATAAAATTGTATTTTTTTCTTGTGTGTGTCAGTAATTTGCTGTACAAGGCATAAATATCGAAAAAGCGCGTCATGAATTTGGCGTGCTTTTTCGCATCTTTAATTTTGGGGGCAATGTACCCTTTATATATTATTCAAAAGAGGCATAGGTAATGACTAAATCTGCTGTACGACGTATCCGTAAAAGTTTTGGTAAAATAACTGAAGTTGCTCCCATACCAAATCTAATTGAAGTTCAAAAGAAATCCTACGAAGGGTTTTTGCAGTTTGATGTGCCCCATGCACAAAGGACAGATTCTGGCCTTCAGGGTGTTTTTAAGTCTGTATTTCCAATTAAGGACTTCGCCGGACGTTGTGAATTAGAATACGTAAAGTATGATTTTGATGCTCCTAAATATGATATTGATGAATGTCGTCAACGGGGACTGACCTATGCGGTTCCTTTGCGGGTGACTCTTCGTTTGGTTGTGTGGGATTTAGACGACGAAACAGGCGCTAAATCTATTCGTGACATTAAAGAACAAGATGTCTACATGGGTGAAATGCCTTTGATGACAGAGGATGGTACTTTCATCATTAACGGTACTGAGCGTGTTATTGTTTCTCAGATGCATCGGTCTCCCGGTGTGTTCTTTGATCATGATGAAGGCAAGGGCCATGTTTCTGGCAAACTTTTGTTTGCGGCGCGGGTAATTCCTTATCGCGGATCTTGGATGGATATCGAATTTGATTCCAAGGACCTTTTGTACGTGCGTATTGATCGCAGACGTAAAATGCTAGCTACAACCTTGTTGATGGCATTAGACAGTAAAGTTACTGAACAAAACAGAAAAGCGGCTGAGGCCAAGGGTGAAAACCTACCGTTGAATGAAGTTCACGGAATGTCTCGAGAAGAAATTCTTTCAAGCTTTTATGAAATTGTAACTTATTCTCGCCATAAAAAAGAATGGAAAGTTCCTTTGAACTTACGACTTTTGAAGGGATTGCGTATTACAAAAGATTTGTTGGATGCAAAAACTGGGGAAGTGATTTTGGCCGAAGGGACCAAAATGACGCCTCGTCAGCTGAAGCTTTTAGAAGAAAAGGGCGACAGAGAAATTGCCATGGATGCGGACTATTTGGTAGGGCGCTATGTGGCCAGCAATATTATTGACCCAGAAACGGGCGAAGTTTTGTTGGAAGCAGGGGATGAAATCACCCTTGCCATCTATAACAAAATTGATAAACTTTCTATTAAATCTATTCCGACTCTATTGATTGATCATGTTAATGTTGGGCCTTATATTCGCAATACCCTGGCCGCAGATAAAAACAAAAGTCGTTCTGAAGCGTTGGTTGATATTTACAGAATTTTGCGCCCCGGTGAACCGCCAACCCTTGAAGGGGCTGATGCGTTGTTCAAAGGCCTATTCTTTGATGCAGACAAGTACGATTTATCGGCTGTTGGTCGTGTCAAAATGAATGCACGACTAGGGTTTGCTGTGGATGAAAATCCTCGCGTTTTGCAAAAAGAAGACATTTTTCAGATGGTTCGCATTTTGGTGGACTTGAAAGATGGGCGTGGCGAGATTGACGATATTGACCATTTGGGTAACCGGCGTGTTCGTTCCGTTGGGGAGCTTTTGGAAAATCAATATCGGTTGGGCTTGTTGCGTATGGAACGGTCCGTTCGGGAGCGTATGAGTGCTGTTGAAATAGACTCTGTCATGCCTCATGACTTGATCAACTCAAAGCCTGCTTCTGTGACTGTTCGGGAATTCTTTATGTCTTCTCAGCTGTCTCAGTTTATGGATCAAACAAACCCCCTTTCAGAAATTACGCACAAGCGTCGTTTGTCTGCCTTGGGGCCAGGCGGTTTGAGCCGTGATCGTGCAACTTTTGAAGTGCGTGATGTGCATCCAACCCATTATGGGCGGATTTGTCCAATTGAAACGCCAGAAGGTCAAAATATTGGGTTGATTAACTCACTTGCGACTTATGCGCGCATTAATAAGTATGGTTTCATTGAAACGCCATATCGCAAAGTTGTTAAAGGTAAGGTAACGGATGAGATTTTCTATCTTTCTGCTATCGACGAAGGGCGCTACACAATTGCTCAAGCGGATACAGATTTGGATAGAAACGGTGAATTTATTCATGAATTCGTAAGCTGTCGTTCAAAGGGTGAGTTTATTACCGCCCCTTCCCAAAGCGTTGATTACATTGACGTATCACCTAAGCAGTTAGTTTCCGTTGCTGCTTCCTTGATTCCTTTCTTGGAAAATGATGACGCGAACCGTGCTTTGATGGGATCAAACATGCAACGACAAGCGGTTCCTTTGTTAAGGACAGAGGCGCCTCTTATCGGAACAGGTATGGAAACAAACGTTGCTAAGGACTCAGGCGTTGTGGTTGTGGCCCAAAGAACGGGGGTTGTTGATCAGGTGGACGCCCAACGTATTGTGGTAAAGGTGACGGATCCTGCAGCTATTAAAGAAAGCGGCGTAGATATTTACACTTTGCAAAAATTCCAAAGATCTAACCAAAACACTTGTATCAACCAAAGGCCGCTCGTTCGTGTTGGAGATTTGGTTCAAGCAGGTGACGTGATCGCTGATGGGCCTTCTACCGACAAGGGAGAATTGGCTTTGGGGCGCAACATTTTGGTTGCCTTCATGTCTTGGAACGGTTTGACTTTTGAAGACTCCATCATGATCTCTGAGCGTATTGTTCAGGATGACGTGTTCACATCTATTCACATTGAGGAATTTGAAGTGATGGCTCGTGATACGAAGCTTGGCGCTGAAGAAATCACGCGGGACATTCCAAATCTTGGGGAAGAATCTCTGCGTCATTTGGACGAAACAGGTATCGTGTACGTAGGTGCTGAAGTTAACCCAGGTGATATTCTTGTTGGAAAGGTAACACCTAAGGGTGAAACGCCTTCAACACCAGAAGAAAAACTTCTAAGGGCGATTTTTGGTGAAAAAGCTTCTGATGTTCGGGATAGTTCTTTAAGACTTCCTCCAGGGGTTCAAGGGACCATTGTGGACGTACGAGTTTTCTCTCGTCGTGGTATTGAAAAAGACGAACGTTCTTTGGCCATTGAAAATGCCGAAATCAATCGTTTGGCCAAGGACAGAGATTCTGAAAAATCTATTTTGGAACGCAGTTTCTATAATAGACTTAAGGAGCTTTTGATTGACCAAAAGGTTGTAAAGGGGCCAAAAGGCACAAAAATTGGTGCAAAAATTACAGCAGAACATCTCGCTGAGTTTACAAAGGGCCAATGGCGCCATTTCGTGATTGCTGATGAAGATTTGATGGAAACAATTGAGTCTATCAGCCGTCAATTTGACGCAGCTATGAAATCAATCAATGATCGCTTTGAAAACAAGGCTGAAAAAATCAGGCGCGGCGACGAAATGTTGCCCGGCGTTTTGAAGACAGTCAAGGTATTCGTTGCTGTGAAAAGAAAGCTGCAACCGGGCGATAAAATGGCCGGACGTCATGGAAACAAGGGTGTGATCTCGTGCATTACGCCTATTGAAGATATGCCGTACCTGGAAGATGGTACGCCTATTGATATCGTGCTGAATCCTTTGGGTATTCCGTCTCGTATGAACGTAGGACAAATTCTAGAAACCCATTTGGGTTGGGCTGCTGCTGGTTTAGGGCGTCAGGTTAACGAAATGGTTGAAAGCATTCGTCAAGGGGACTCTAAAAAGGGCGATATCAGAAAAACTCTGAATGCCATTTACCAAGATGATGAATCGAAGGTTGTTGTGAAGGACTTATCTGATGACCAGTTGTTTGCTCTTGCGTCAGAAATTGGCGTGGGTGTTCCCATGGCAACCCCTGTGTTTGACGGGGCAACTGTTCAGGATGTGGCAGAACAGTTGGAACAAGCAGGCTTGCATACATCAGGCCAGGTTCAATTATATGATGGACAAACGGGTGAGAAGTTTGATCGTAAGATCACCGTTGGGTACATGTATATGTTGAAACTGGATCACTTGGTGGATGACAAGATTCACGCGCGTTCCATCGGGCCGTACAGCTTGGTAACTCAGCAACCTTTGGGCGGAAAGGCTCAATTTGGTGGTCAACGTTTCGGAGAAATGGAAGTCTGGGCTCTACAAGCCTATGGTGCTGCCTATACTCTGCAAGAAATGCTGACTGTGAAGTCTGACGATGTGGCTGGCCGTACGAAGGCTTATGAATCCATCATTCGTGGAGACAATACCTTTGAATCAGGTATTCCAGAATCCTTCAACGTTTTGATTAAAGAAGTCAAATCGCTGGGGTTGAATATGGAACTTTGCGAAGAAGAAATTGCGTAACGATAGTTTTGGGAGAAAGAAATGACACGTGAACTACAGAAACTTTTTAGTCCAGTTCCTAGTCCAAATAGTTTTGGAGAAATCAAAATCTCTATTGCAAGTCCAGAACGCATCAAGTCCTGGTCTTTTGGGGAAGTAAAGAAACCAGAAACCATCAACTATCGTACGTTTAAGCCAGAAAAAGATGGCTTGTTTTGCGCGAAAATTTTTGGTCCCATCAAGGATTATGAATGCTTATGCGGTAAATATAAACGCATGAAGTATCGTGGTGTGGTTTGTGAAAAGTGTGGTGTTGAAGTCACCCTTTCAAAAGTCCGTCGCGATCGTATGGGGCACATTGATTTGGCAGCGCCTGTTGCACATATTTGGTTCTTAAAATCTTTGCCTAGCCGTATCGGTATTTTGTTGGATATGTCTTTAAAAGATTTGGAAAAGATTCTGTATTTTGAGAGCTACATTGTTCTAGACCCAGTTTTGACACCTTTGAAAAAGTATTCTTTGCTTTCTGAAGAAGAATATCTGGATGCTCAAGACAAGTATGGGGAAGAAGCTTTCAAGGCCGACATTGGGGCTGAGGCTTTGTATGTTCTGCTTTCTACTCTGGATTTGCCAAAAGAAAAAGAAGATCTGCGTACAGAATTGAAGGAATCTTCTTCTGAAGCGCGGCGTAAGAAAATTGTAAAGCGCTTGAAAATTGTTGAAGCGTTTTTGCAGTCTGAAGCGCGTCCGGAATGGATGATTTTGAAAGTTCTGCCGGTTATTCCTCCCGAATTGCGTCCTTTGGTTCCATTGGATGGGGGCAGATTTGCGACCTCTGATCTGAATGACTTGTATCGCCGTGTAATCAACCGGAACAACCGTTTGAAGCGTCTGATTGAGTTAAAAGCACCAAGCATTATCATTCGCAATGAAAAAAGAATGCTGCAAGAATCTGTTGATGCTTTGTTTGATAACGGGCGTCGTGGACGTGTGATTGTCGGTGCGAACAAACGACCTTTGAAATCTTTGTCAGATATGCTGAAAGGAAAACAGGGGCGTTTCCGTCAAAACCTTTTGGGTAAACGTGTGGATTACTCAGGTCGTTCTGTGATCGTTGTTGGGCCTTCTTTAAGGTTACACCAATGTGGATTGCCAAAGAAAATGGCCTTAGAGCTTTTCAAACCCTTCATTTATTCTAAGTTAGAAAAGTACGGTATTGCGCCAACGGTTAAGGCCGCTAAGCGGATGGTGGAAAAAGAGCGTCCTGAAGTTTGGGATATTCTGGAAGAAGTGATTCGTGAACATCCTGTTCTTTTGAACCGTGCGCCAACGCTCCACCGTTTGGGTATTCAGGCGTTTGAGCCTGTTCTAGTTGAAGGAA
This sequence comes from Alphaproteobacteria bacterium, assembly GCA_037146715.1. Classification (NCBI taxonomy): domain Bacteria; kingdom Pseudomonadati; phylum Pseudomonadota; class Alphaproteobacteria; species Alphaproteobacteria bacterium. The sequence goes on along the minus strand of JBAWWO010000008.1, from coordinate 26,181 downwards.
AAGCTATTCAGTTGCATCCGCTGGTTTGTACTGCTTTTAACGCGGACTTCGACGGAGACCAAATGGCCGTACATGTGCCTCTTTCTTTGGAAGCACAGTTAGAATCACGGGTTTTGATGATGTCTACAAACAACATTCTAAGCCCTGCGAATGGTCGCCCTATCATTGTTCCCACAAAGGACAGCGTTTTGGGTCTCTATTACCTAACTATTGAACGGGAAAATATGAAAGGGCAGGGCATGATTTTTGCATCAGTTGCAGAAATCGAACGCGCCTTAGATGACGGCATTGTAGAATTGCATGCTAAGATTAAGTCTCGGTATGAAGGCGTTGATGCAAATGGAGCCCCCAGGGTTTCTATTGTTCAAACAACACCGGGGCGTATGCTTTTGTCTGAACTTTTCCCACGGCATGCTTCTTTAGATTTTAGTTTGATCAACAAGCTGATTACATCTAAGGAAATTTCAGGGCTTCTGGACATTATTTATCGTCATTGTGGACCAAAAGAGACTGTTGTGTTCGCTGACCGGGTGATGAAACTTGGGTTCCGTCGCTTGACTGTGTCAGGTATTTCTTTCGGTAAAGATGATCTGGTTGTTCCAGCTGCTAAGCAACGTTTGATTGATGAAACTCGTCAAAAAGTTGAAGAGTATGAACAACAGTATTTGGATGGCTTGATTACTCAAGGGGAAAAATACAACAAGGTTGTGGACGCGTGGTCACAATGTGGTGATTTCGTTGCTCAAGAAATGATGAAGGAAATCGCTGCCGTGAAAGAAGGCGAGCCGATTAACTCAATCTATATGATGGCGCACTCTGGTGCCCGTGGATCCCCAGCACAGATGAAACAGTTGGCGGGTATGCGTGGATTGATGGCAAAACCATCAGGGGAAATTATCGAAACGCCTATTATCTCTAACTTTAAAGAAGGCCTATCGGTTCTTGAGTACTTTAACTCAACCCACGGTGCCCGTAAGGGATTGTCAGATACAGCGTTGAAGACGGCAAACTCAGGATACCTGACTCGTCGGTTGGTTGACGTTGCTCAAGATTGTGTGACAACGGAAGAAGACTGTGGAACAACCCATGGCGTGTGCGTTCGTCCTATTTTGGATGGTGGTACAGTTGTGGTTCCTTTATGGGATCGTGTTCTGGGCAGGTCTAGTCTTCACGATGTTTTGGACCCAGTTTCTGGGGACATTATCGTAGGCGCTTCACAAATGATCAATGAAGATGAATTGGATAGATTGTCAAAAACAACAATTGATTCTATTTTCGTTCGCTCTCCTTTGACTTGTCAGGCGAAAGGTGGGGGTTGTTCAACATGTTATGGGCGTGACCTAGCTAGAGGAACAAGGGTTAACCAAGGGGAAGCTGTGGGTGTTATCGCAGCCCAGTCTATTGGTGAACCTGGAACCCAGCTTACCATGCGTACCTTCCACATTGGAGGGGCTGCTCAGGGTGCCGCTGAAGAATCAAGCATGGATGCACCTTCTGCCGGTAAATTGTTCTTGAAAAACAAGAATGTTATCAAAACAGCTGAAGGCCATTACGTTGTGATGGGGCGTCATGTAGAACTGGCCATTTTGGATGACCAAGGTCGTCAGAAAATGAGTCGTCGTTTGGTTTATGGGGCTAAGTTGCTGGCTGAAGATGGCAAAATGGTTAAACAAGGTCAACGTCTTGCTGAATGGGACCCATACACAACCCCTGTTCTGACAGAATGTGAAGGTACTGTTCATTATGTGGACTTGATTGATGGCGCGTCCGTTCGTGAAGTCTTTGATGATGAAACAGGTATCTCCAGCCGCGTGGTTGTTGACTGGCGCCAAAACTCAAAGAATGCTTTGCTGAAACCACGGATGGTGATTCGTGATAAGGAAGGAAATCCTTTGACCTTATCTAATGGACTGGAAGCGCGATATTTCTTGCCCGTTGACGCTATTTTGAACATTGAAAATGGTAAAACTGTTAAGGCAGGTGAAGTGATTGCCCGTATTCCACGTGAATCTTCAAAAACACGGGATATCACCGGGGGATTGCCGCGCGTTATCGAATTGTTCGAAGCTCGCATTCCCAAGGATTTTGCGATCATTTGTGAGTGTTCAGGTCGCGTTGAATTTGGAAAAGACTACAAATCCAAACGTCGTCTCGTGATTATTCCCGATGATGCGGAAGTTCAACCCATTGAATATTTGATTCCTAAGGGCCGTCACGTTTGCGTGCACGAAGGAGATTACGTTCAAAAGGGAGACCTGTTGATTGATGGTAAGCTTGTTCCCCATGACGTTCTACGTATTTTGGGTGTGGAAGCTCTGGCCGAATATCTTGTGGCGGAAGTTCAAGAAATCTACCGTTTGCAAGGGGTGAAGATTGACGATAAACATATCGAAATCATTATTCGGCAAATGCTGCAGAAAGTAGAAATTGTGGATGCAGGCGATACAACCTTTATGGTCGGCGAAGAAGTTAACCAAGAAGAACTTATCTTGGAAAACATGAGCGTTGAAAAAGAAAATGGTCGTATTGCTGTGGGTCGCCCAATCTTACAGGGAATCACAAAAGCTTCCTTGCAGACAAGCTCATTTATGTCAGCAGCTTCTTTCCAAGAAACAACGCGTGTCTTGACTGAGGCCGCGGTTTCTGGACGGTCAGATTACTTGACGGGCCTGAAAGAAAACGTAATCGTGGGACGGTTGGTTCCAGCGGGTACAGGTGCTGCCTTGCGTAAACTTAAGCAAGTGGCCTACGAAAAAGATATGGCTCAACTAGAGAAAGAAACAGCGGTAGCTGCTTCCTAATCAGCTGAAACGTTAAAAACCCCCTTTCTCTTAAATTGAGCAAGGGGGTTTTTTTACAAACAGCTAAAATCAATAGTCTTTTTTGATGCGCAAAAGATGGATTCTTGCCCTCTGCGGGTCGGTATAGCTAAACTCGGATAAACGAGTGGACGCCTGTTGATGCTCTGGGGCTTGAGCCGAGAGTCTATAACTAAATATAAAAAAAGACCCCTCCCTCTTGATTTAGGGCAGGGGTTTTCTTACATTAATGGGGATATGAAAATACAGACGTTGATTGCTTTTTTATTCTTTTCAATCGGACAAAGTGCGAGTGCTCATGGTTGGGATGCAGACCTGGCAGATGTCACAGTCATTTTACAGAGTCGTGGATACCAGGCAGATGAATGGTTTCTTGATGGGCTTTGGGAAGGGGGATTGCAAACAATTGCACAGATTCGGGAAGCCCCTGATGATCTTATTTTTAAATTGGTGTCACCCCCTGCTTACAGAACGCGACTTCCTGTAAATCTATTTCAGTCTGTATTGGACTTTTTTCAAAGAGGCAGAAAGTTGCCAACATATGCAGAATCAGAGATAGAGCACACTTTTTGGCTTCAAGTAAGGGCTAGAGAAACATCAGAAGAGCAATGTACCTATTATTTTATTCGGTAGGACTTTGTGAGACTATGTGCCCTCGGGTTAAGCCCGAGGGACGGGGTCTTAAGGTGAAGTATTCAGAAATTACTGTTCGTCTTGACTTGCGTCGCAAGGGTCAATTTCCCAAGTACCATCAGATGCAGTCTTGCCTGCATAAGCCGTGGGGCTGTAGAGTTTGTATTCCTCAGCCATTGCCAAATTTGTTAGAAATAGTCCTAAAACTGCTAAAAAGATAAATTTTTTCATTAGTATGTCCTCCATTCCCCTTAACATATAATGTTTGATTCAAAAAGGAAAGTGTTTAGTTCAAAATTTTAAAGACATCTACGTTCTCTTCAGCCACGGGAAAGGTCTTGGGGGTGAATGCAGCCACATCACCTGTGGCAATGTTAAATTGCCAGGCATGCAAGGTGAGCTGATTGTTTTCAACCTTTTCTTTGATCCAGGGAAAGGTCATCAGGTTGTTCAATGAATGAATCAAGGAATATTGCCCACACAAGCTAACTTGTTGTTGATGGGAAAGATTTTTCCTGTTCTGCTTTGTGTGCATATGGGCCCAATTGGCCAAATTCATCCACTGAGAAATAAAACTGCGTTTCTTTATTTGACAATCTTGCTCGGTCAAAAGGTGATGAATACCCTCGCATTGGGTGTGGCCAAAGACGATGATGTGCTGAATGCCCAGGGTGCCTATACCAAATTCTAAGGCTGCACTGGTGCCATGGTATCCATTATCCTGTTCATAGGGGGGGACCAAGTTGGCCACATTGCGAATAACAAATAAATCCCCTGGTTCGCACTTGGTTACAATTACCGGGTCTACCCGAGAGTCAGAGCAAGAAATGACCAGAGCCTTTGGCTTTTGCCCCTGTGATAAAGTCTCAAATAGAGGATGATGATTATCAAAATAATGTAACTTGAATTCCTTACAACCCTTAATGAGATCGTTAATTGCTTTCGGCATAAAAATTACCTTTAGTTAATTCCAGTATAATATGTATACGTGTTTGGTGAAAAATGTAAATTAATTTTTGCCAGAAGACTGAAAACCATTGAAACCTTTGAAGTGCAGGCCTATATAAAAGAGATGACAACAGAAAAACATTCTTTAATTGGGTTATCCTTAGAAGATATGACCTCTTGGGCCTTAAGTGTGGGATTGCGACCTTTTCGGGCACAACAGATTTATCATTGGGTTTATGGGCTGGGCGTGCGGTCTTTTGACCAGATGAAAAATTTGCCCAAAAATGTTCAAGAAACCTTGGCTGAAACTTTTCATTTAGACCGATTGGACTTAAATACAGCGCAGACCTCAGTAGATGGCACGCAAAAATGGTTGCTTTCTTTGAAAGATGGGCAAGAGATAGAAACAGTTCATATTCCTGAACGTACACGGGGGACCTTGTGTATTTCATCCCAGGTGGGTTGTACTCTAACCTGTAAGTTTTGCCATACGGGGACACAGCTTCTTGTCAGAAATCTGACGGCTGCTGAGCTATTGGGCCAAATGTTTATGGCCCGCGATGTTTTTGGAGAATGGCCTGCGCCCCAGGAGAACCGACATGTTTCCAATATTGTGCTGATGGGGATGGGGGAGCCCCTGTATAATTACGAGAATGTCAAAAAAGCCCTGGCTATTGCTATGGACCCTGCCGGGTTCAATATGCCTAAACGATCAATTACTTTGTCAACTTCAGGGGTTGTCCCATTTATTGAACAGTGTGGAAAAGAGTTGGGTGTTAATCTGGCGATTTCCCTGCACGCCGTGACAAATGAACTGCGGAACCGGATTATGCCGATTAATAGGAAATACTCTCTGGAAGAGCTGATGGCCGCCTGCCAAGCCTATCCTGGTACCAGCAAGTCTAATCGGATTACTTTTGAATATGTGATGCTGAAAGGTGTAAATGATTCTTTGGCGGATGCTCGTGGCTTAGTAAAGTTGCTGAAAAATATTCATGCAAAAATTAACCTTATTCCCTTTAACTCTTGGCCGGAAGCTCCTTATGAATGTTCCGACTGGCAGACTATTGAGAAGTTTGCCGCGGTGTTAGAGGAGGCAGGATATGCGTCCCCCATCCGTAAAACCAGAGGAGAAGATATTTTGGCGGCCTGTGGCCAGTTAAAGTCGTTGAGTATGAGACAAAAGAAAAGCAAACTCTAGGCTAGCCCCACAAATCAGCACCTGCTTCGCGACATGGAGTAATGTATTGATTTTTCTTGTATTTTTTCGTTTCCAGAATTAATGTGAGAGAAAGATAACAAAGGTACTGCATGAACGCACAATGGGTTGTAGGAATGATGAGTGGCACGTCACTGGATGGCATTGACGTGGCTGCGATTAAGACAGATGGTCTTTCTGTGTTTGAGATAGGGCCGGCTAAGTTGTACCCCTATGACATAGAATTTGTTGAAGAAATCCGCCGAATTTTGGGCTCTCACGAGGAAACGCCCTACATAAAAGAACTTGAAAAAAAGCTGACGGTTTTGCATGCTGAGGCCTATGAAAATTTTCTAAAAACATTCAATATTCCTCGGGCAGAAATTAAATTAATTGGCTTTCACGGTCATACGATTTTGCATGAATCCCCCAAGAAATTTCCAAAGGGTCGCACTTGGCAACTGGGAGATGGTGCCTTGTTAAGTGAAATGACCAAGACTCCCGTTGTGTGGGACATGCGGCAAAATGATGTGCAGCATGGGGGAGAGGGGGCGCCTTTAGTGCCTGTATATCATCAGGCGCTGCTTCGGAATTTTCAGAAACCTGTGGCTGTTTTGAATGTGGGGGGTGTTGCCAATATTACCTGGATATCGGATGATGATTTGGTGGCTTTTGATACGGGGCCGGGTAATGCCCTGATTAACGATTGGGTGTGGAAAAAACTGCAGATTCCTTATGACGTTGGGGGTGCTATAGCTGCAAAAGGCAAATGTGATCAGAAGGTGTTAGAGCACTTTGGTCGCAATCCCTATTTTGCCATTAAGCCCCCAAAATCTTTGGATAGGAATGAGTTTAGTTTAGAGGTTGTTGAGCATTTGTCTGTGGAAGATGGGGCGGCAACCTTGACAGAAATGACGGTTTTAGGGGTTTTTAAGGCCCTACAGTTTCTGCCAGAGACTCCAAAGGTTTGGTACATATCGGGGGGAGGGCGCCACAATAAAACTCTGTGTCAGCGCTTAGAGCACTATTTGAAGCCGGCCTGTGTAGACTCTATTGATATTTTGAATACAGATGGAGACTTTGTTGAGGCTCAAGCTTTTGCCTTTTTAGCCATGAGATCTGTTAAAGGATTGCCCCTGAGCTTCCCCCATACGACGGGGGTGGCTGTGCCTTTAGCGGGTGGAATGTATAAGTTCAAATAGAAGTGAGACTTCGCGAAGAGCCCAAAGAATAAAACTTAGATAAAATGAGTATGTCTTCCAGTGATTCCCTCGGGCTTGGCCCGAGGGTCTGTAGGGTTCTACTGTATTCTCGTTAGGTTGATCAGCGTCGCAAGTAAGGCGTAGGTCCTTTAATCCCGGGAAAGAAATGGGGAGAGGAAGAATCAAGGTTTTCATCCTTATAAGGACTCTTGCATTTTTCGTAAAAACCTTTGATACTGTTGATATAACTATATAAACGAGGGGGAATGCGGCGTCGGTTTCTATTGAGTAAAATTCTGTTCAAACAAGATGCGGTTTCGCTTGTCCGTCCATGGCTTTTTCTGTCTGTAATTTCTGCATTTTTCATTCTTTTTTTATACCCATCTTTAGGGAATGCCATGATTGGTCCTCAAAGTAATCCTTTTGCAGCCTCTGGCCCCCAAGGGAGTGGAGGTCCCCAAGATTTTTCGAATCCTTTTGTTGCTCCTGGCCCACAGGGTGGGGGAGGAGGACCTCAAGACCCATCCAATCCCTTCGCGGGACCATCTCCTCAGCAAGGCGTTCAAGACCAGGCCCTCCCCCCGCCACCTCAAGGGAATGTGGATTTCAATATAGATTACGTGGTTGTCAAAAAGCATCGGATTCCAACACAGGAAATTTTTGCCAACGAAATTTGTATCTTTATTGCGGCATTGGCTCGTCGGGAAGATTTAGGCAAAGTGCCGCCGCATTCTATTAAAAATCTTAAACTGTTTTTAACCCATATTTACAGATCAACCAATAATTCGGCTCTGCAAAATCGCATTAAAGATGCCATAAAATTTATTGCAAAATCTGAAAAGAAAAAATTTGATATCGAGACGGTGATCATTGACAAAAAACATTACCCTACGGTTGAATTTTTGGCAGATCAACTTTGTATTCTTATTTCTGTCTTGGCTAGGCAGAATGAATTAGATCAGGTTAACCAAAAGGCTTTAACACGCACGATGTTTTACCTGACCAACTTGTTACCTATTACGCAAAAAGACTTACTAAAAAAACGAATAATGGCCGTGCAGAATTATATTGGCGCAGAACTTTCTAAGAATGGAATCCAGACAGATTCTTCGGGTAAAGTGATTGACCCAATGGCTAATCCTATGGGGAGTTCGGGTGTTTTGCCGTTGATTTCTCCTTTCCCAATCAGGGGGGCTGGGGCACCTCCAAAGGCGGATGAGCAGAAAAGATTGGCTCGTCTTGCAGGGTTGGTTAGTCACAATCTGATGGATCCTTCTAAATTATCACCGGCTGATCAAGCGTCTATTGGTCAGATTATGGGAAGTGGAAGTCCTTTGACTGGAGGTTTCAATCCATTCCCGAGCGCAGGCAGCGGAGGCGGACCTCAGGGGCCAGGCGCTCCCCCACCTCCAGAAGAACTCCAGAATTTTGGGCCACCCCCGCCGACTCAAGGGTCGAATAATTCTAATAACTCTCCCTCTCAGGGAAATTCTGCAAATTTTGGTCCGCCCCCTTCAAGCCAAAATTTTAGTGAACCCACGCCGGGATATGGGCCCGCAGGTCAAAGTTTGACCAGTCAAATGCCTATGGATTATGGGGTGCCACCACCACCATCAGGAGGTGCGCGATGATTTTGCTGAGATTATTGCTCTTATCTTTTCTTGCCTTGGTTTCTTTTTCTACAGTATTTGCGACAGAGGCGGAACCGGCAGCAGCTCCCGCACCGGCCGCTGCTCCACCGGCCGCAGAAGGGGCCTCACCGGCTGCTACTCCTGCACCAGCAGCAAAACCCACGGCAGATGGATATGGGGCGGAAACGGAGGGAGCTCCTGCAAAAACGCCGGCGGCATGTTCTTGCCCTGCAGCAGAACCAGCTGCAGCCGCAGCTGCGCCAGCTCCCTTAACGCCTAAACAGCAAGAAGCGCAAGATGCGCAAGATGCAGCTGATAAAAATGTGGCGGCAGCGAATCAGCAGGTGGCTGATGCAACTGCTCAGAAAGCAGCAGCTGATGCAAAGGTTGCAGCGCTCCAAGCGGCCAATCCACAGGATCCTGCAGCTATTGCAGCTGCTCAGGAAGAGCAGGCAAAAGCGGCGCAAGCTGTCACAGATGCTCAGGCAGCGCAAACAACGGCTCAGACTCAGGCAGCAGCAGCGCAGCAGGCGGTCGCGCAAGCGGCGACCAATAAAGCAGCCTTAGATACGGCGAATGCCAATGTAGCATCGACCCAAGCGGCGTCCTCTGAGGCCAATGCCGATCAGGCAGCAGCGCAAGCGAAATTAACGGCTTTGCAAAATCAGCAGCCACCAGCTAGCCCTGAACAAATAGCGGCAGCTCAAGCTGATTTAGCAACTAAAACACAGGCGGCGCAACAGGCCCAGGCGGCAGCACAAGCGGCGCAAGCGGCTCAATCAACAGCTTTACAAAGTACGGAAACCCCCGCGGCGACCAATGCGCGTTTGGCGGCTCAAGCAAATCAGCAGGCGGCAGCGGCTCAAACCGCTGCAACTCAAGCAGCAGCGCAAAATACGGTAGCGCAACAAAATTTGGCGAATGCGCAACAGCAAATGGCCACAGCTCAAGCTAGTGGGGACCCAGCCCAAATTGCAGCAGCGCAGGCTAATTTGACAACGGCGCAAGCCCAGGCCACTGCTGCTCAGCAAAACGCAACGCAAACAGCTTCAGCAGCAGCTCAGGCTGCTCAGGCGGCGAATTTGGCTCAAACGGCTACTGAAACGCCCGCACAAACCCTAGCGCGGCAGCAGGCGCAAGCTCAGGCAACGCTTGCTCAGGCTACAGCATCTCAACAAACAGCTCAGAATAATTTACAGCAAACACAAACCGCACAAACGACAGCGGCAGCAAATTTGGCAGCGGCTCAAGCGGCGAATCCCCCTGATCCAACAGCTGTATCCCAAGCCCAAGTGCAGCTGGACCAGGCAAACGCCAACGTAAGCACAGCCCAGCAGGCAGCGCAGACAGCCCAAACGAGTCAAGCTGCTGCTCAAGCGTCCGTTGATGCTTCTCAGCAGCAAACGCAAAGCCCTGCTGATGCGGCTGCAGCCCAAACCCAGGCGGCAAATAGTCAGGTTTCCACTCTTCAAACGCAACAGGCGTCTCAACAAGCTGCTTTGGCCCAAACGAACAGCCAACTGGCGGCAGCCCAAACCAACGGAGATCCCGCAGCAGAGGCAGCAGCCACAACACAACAGGCGGCACAAACTCAACAGCTTGCAGATACCCAAAGCCAGCTGGCCACGGCAACCCAAACACAAGCAGATGCACAAAATACTTTACAAGGTGCCCAGGCGAATCAAGCAGCTTTGGCCACAAGTCAGGCGGCTTTAACTTCAGCACAGCAGGCGAATACGGCTGCCCAAACCCAGCGGACAAATGCCCAAACGGCCTTTGATATGGCAACCAAAGGCATGACTCCAGATCAAATTGCTGCTAGCACAGATCCTTCGGTAGTGGCGGCACGGGAAAATCTTATCAAAGCCAAGGCCGGGGCTGAAGCGACGCAAAGTAGCCTTGATTCGGCTCAAAGCACCTATGATGCGGCCTATGAACAAACCTTAAATCCCTATCAGCTGGCGGTGTATCAGGAAAAAGAGGCGACAGCAAAACAGTCTGAAGTGAGCAAGGAGCTTAGCGATAATGACAAGCAAATTGTGCTTTGCCAAAAATCCAAGGATTCCAAATGTCTTTCTGAGGCTTTAGAGAAGAAAGAAGACCTAGAAAAGCAACAAACTCTTGCCGTTCAAGAAGGTCAAGACGCGAACACTAAGTTACTGGCGTTAGAAAGTGGTGCAGCGTCTTCGGAAGAGAAACCTTCTGATTTAGAAATGCAGTCTAGGCCGGAAGGAACGGTTAGTCTGTCTTCTACGGAAGAACCGGGGCAACAAGAGGCCCCTGCTCAGGAAGAGCAACCCCAGGATCAGCAACAGCAACAAGAGGAACAACAACAAGAGCAACCTCAGGATCAGCAGCAACAGGATCAGGGACCTCCACAAGATCAGGGGCAGCAACAGGATCAAGGGCCACCCCAGAATCAGGGTCCCAATCCCTTTGATCAAGGACAAGGCCAAGCAGGAAATCCTTTTACAGATCAAGGCACAGGAGCTAACCCTTTCGGTGCCCAGGGAGGGGCAGGAGGAAATCCCTTTGCAGGGCAGGGGGCAGGAGGAAATCCCTTTGCAGGGCAGGGGTCAGGAGGCAATCCTTTCGGCGGCCAAGGACCAGGAGCTAACCCATTTGGCGGACAGGGACCTGCGGGCAATCCATTCGGGACACCTGTAGGGCAAAACCCTTTTGGACAGGGGCCAGGGGGAAATCCTTTTGGCGGTGCTGGAGGACCAGGGGGCATCCCGGGACAGCAAGGGCCCGCGGATCCCTTTGCCGAGCAGCAATTTGAAACTTCTCAATCAGAGGAAGTTCCTGCGGCCAGTCCTTTATTTGTGGACCCCATTTTCTTTGTGAAGGATCCGGAGGAGCTTTCTCAGACAGCCAGTGAAAAAGGCCTGAAAAGAATCAGTGGGGATGCGAAAGCAGATCTAGAAGATGCCCGTGAGAAATTGAAAAAAGCTAAAGCTGATTTGGAAGAGGCCAGAAGGTCACAAGAGGAAAATGATATTGTGGATAAAGAAGCCAAGTATACTCTGGCTCAGCGTAATTACTATAAAGCCACGAATGATGCCAGCCAATTGGGGGATACAGTAGATTCAGATAGCGGCTGGTGGGATAACTATGGCCTTGATGAGAAAATAACCTCAACAGATGCGGAAGCTGGGGGCATTATGAGTTTAGAGTCTAAAGTTTCAGCAGATGTTTCGGACTTTGTTTACAAAGATGACCAAACTATGAACCCCCAGTACACTGAGAAATTCCCCCGAAAAGAATTGGTGATGGTTAATAAGAACCGCAGCCTAACGATGAAAGCCCGCACTTAAAACCTATCTTTTTGGGGAACTTCATCGCAAAACGGCGGGATCTGAGGCTTCTAATGTACGAAGATGTACATGTCGAAACCTTCGACCCTGGTTTCACGCGAATTGCCCGCAAAAATCCAGGTTTCTTAGGGGAGTTCCATCCCTTTCTGTCATCACGACGCCCCTGCGGGGCTCGTGATGACGGGAGCGGTAGGATTTTCACCACATTCAGCCTTTTTCTTGGATGGATTATTCTTTGAATCAAGAAATATTCTGCTGTGTAAATAAAGGATCAGGGATTTGCTGAACAGCTTGTTTTTTCTGATCAAAAACGGGAATAGCTTGTGACAGTTCTTGTAGCCCCTGCACAAACTTTCCCATAGCATAACTTGAAATCAGCCAGGATTTTTTGATGTCATCTAAAATCTTGCTTCTGTTTGTATCGCTAAGAACAGGCAGCCCTTGTGTATATAAAGTCATGGTTGTATCTATCATTTGTTGGGTTGTATCCAACAGATTTTTTGCTTTTTCGATTAGACCATCCATGTCTTTACTGCTTAAGTTTCTCAAAATAGTGGCGCGACTTTGGGATAAGGTCATCAGTTTTTTTGTCATATCTGTGGCCGTTGCCATGGCATCTGAGTCTGAGGGAGAAGCATAATTACTGGGGCTCCCACCTTGATCGCTGCCATTATTATAGGATTCAGGGCCGGGATATTGGCCATTGGGATCACCTTGAGGGGGGCCGTATTGGTCAGGATTGCCATAAGTTCCTTGAGGCGGATACCCTGGGGCAGCAAAAACATTTGCTGACAGCATTAATCCTGTACCCAATAAAAGAAAAAGAAATTTCATAGTGCCACCCCTTATTATGATTAAGTCTATTATCTAGGGTGCCCTTCTGAGCGTCAATAGAATTATTTTTTTCCCATTTCCCTAAAATAATGCTACATAACAGTATGACTCCAGGTTCACGCGTTCATTCGCTTATTGATATTTTGACTTTCTTTTATGACACGGCCTTGCCTGCCGATGTGGTTCTTGTGCAGTTTTATAGAGACCATCGCTTTATGGGCAGTGCGGATCGCAAGTTTATCAGCCAGCATTTCTTTAATTTTTTCCGCAATAAGGGCAAGTTAGATGGTCTGGCCCGGTTGCAGGGTTTTAAGTCGACCCCTTATTCAGAAATCATGGCTTATTTTTTCTATGTGGAGAGGGCTTCTATGCTGGATTTAGAGGAATGGGGGAAAGATAGCTCCTATTCTTACGGCGAAATTCCCATTATTGTGCAGCAGTTTATGGAATGGATTCGGTTGCAGCAGGATTTTGAATTTACGAAAGCTGAAACGTTGAATGTCCCCGAATTCTTCTTGCCCCTTTTAGAGCAGCGCTTTTCTGATGACTTGGATGACGAACTGCAAGCCTTGAATCAACCGGCCCCCTTAGATCTGCGCGTGAATACTTTAAAGGCAACGCGTGAACAGGCTATTGAGGTTCTGGGTCGCACGTTTACTCTTGAAACAACCCCTTATTCCAACTTGGGGCTTCGATTACAGGGGCGCCCCCCCGTTACGTCTCATGTTTTATATGAACAAGGTTCCGTTGAGATACAAGACGAAGGCTCCCAACTGATTAGTTTGCTCTGTGGGGCCAAGCCTGGCATGAGTGTGTTAGATTTATGCGCAGGCGCTGGGGGCAAGACCCTGGCCTTGGCAGCGCAGATGGAAAATAAGGGACGCTTGTTTGCCTGTGACGTAAATGAAAAGCGATTGCAAAAAGCCAAAGAGCGTTTCAAGCGAGCCGGCATTCATAATGTGATTTTTCATGTATTAGCTGAGGGCGATAAGTGGGCCAAGCGCCACGCCCAAGCCTTTGATTGCGTTCTAGTGGATGTCCCCTGTTCCGGTACGGGTACTTGGCGTCGAAATCCAGATGCTCCCTGGCGCACAACGTTGGAAAGCATTGAAAAGGTAACGATTCAGCAGCAGGCTATTTTACAGATGGCAGCAAAACTTCTGAAAAAAGGCGGCCGGTTGGTTTATTCTACTTGTTCTTTGCTGAAACAAGAAAATGAAGAACAAATTGAAAAGTTTTTAACGAATAATCCTAAGTTTTCTCTGCGCCCCATTCCTGATCTGTGGAGTGAAGTTGGGACCGATCAGCCCTATAAGGGACACCCGGATTACGCCGTCTTTACCCCGAAAACATATGGGACGGACGGGTTTTTCGCGGCGGTTCTAGAGAGAAATGAATAATATCCCATTACCGTCACCCTTGAACAAAGACTAAGAAAGGCAGTGGGGAGGAGGGGCGAAGAATCCATATAATTTTAAGGGACTAAAATGTACACAAAATTTTTATATATAATTCTTTTGGGACTGATCGTAACTCAACAGGCCTATTCTGCTGGCTCTGGCGCATTGCCTGAAGATCAATCTGTTTCTCATGGAGAAACCCCAAAGCTGATTGATCCAATTCAATCAGAGGGATTATATCTTGTTCTATCCAATGACGACCAGAGGACCTATTCTGAATATATAGAGCTGGGTAGAGTATTGCGCTCATCTCATAACCCAATAGATGTTTATGCAGAAAGAGCAGACCAGGTGCTAACCATCACTCAAAAAGAGTATCCGCCCGCCGACCAAAGTCCACTTTTGAAATTGCTTCCTTTCTTTGTGAATTTGAAAACTTTATCTTTAAGAGCTTTCTATTCAGGAGTCTCAGGTGATCGAACGGTCAAAGTTAAAGAACTGGAGTCCATTCTTGGGATTCTACCCTCTCTATCTCAGCTCGAAGTTCTAAGACTAGAGTCGTTTTACATAAGCGATGATCATGCCAAGAGCCTTGTTAACGCTCTTGCCAAAATGCATAACTTGCAAGATCTTCAGTTATGCTGGAATGATATCGATATTGCTGGGGTTGAGGCTATTACTGGTGTTCTCCCCCAAATGCCTAACTTGCTGGGTCTGACTTTATGGGACAATGACATTGATGCGGCTCGTGTTGAGGCGCTTGCGGTCCCTATCTCGAAAATGCCCAGCTTGAAGAGACTAAACTTAGCGGGCGGAGAGATTGGTACTACTGGTGTTGAGGCGCTTCCCCAAATGTTCAGCCTGCGGAATCTGCAGTTACGTTATAATATCTGTGCTACTGATTCTAAGGTCCTTGCAGATGCTCTCGTCAAAATGACCGGCTTGCAGATTCTAGGTGTAAGAGACAATAAAATTGGTGATGCGGGTGTTGAGGTTCTTGCTAAGATTCTTCCCCAAATGCTCAATTTAGAGAATCTAGATTTAGAAGGAAATAACATAGGGAATACGGGTGTTGAGGCCCTTGTAGGTGTTCTTGACAAAATGCCCAAATTGCAGAGACTAAGCTTAGAGGACAATGAGATTGGTGATGCAGGTGCTGAGGCCCTTCTGAAGATCATACCAACATTAACTCAGCTGCAGGTTCTCGTCTTATGTGAGAGTAAGATAAAAGACGCTCTTAAGATACAATTAAAGGCTTGCGAGCGCCGAGGATTGCAGATCTGCGTTTAAGTGCTTGTATTTTTTTGTCTTGAGCCGGGGTCCATAGGGTGCGGCACGCACCCCCCGCGGTCACTCCAAAAAAAGTAAGGCGTGGGTCCTCGGGTCAAGCCCAAGGAAATCAAGAAAAAAGAGGCCCGAGAAAATTAATTGGGAAGAGGGATTTACAGTAAACTTCCGATTTCTGATCCAATAGACCCACCTGAGGAGGATCCTCCAATGGTAGAAGTGCTGGTGCTTCCAGGTGTTACGCCACCATTGATGCCGGATGCGTTTATGGTTCCGGGCGTCATACCGCCGCCTATAGCTGTTGCATTTGTTCCCATAGCGCCCATAGGGCTGCCCATTCCCATGCTGCTGCCCAGTCCCATAGCCATACCGCCACCATAAGGGTAACTTGGGCTGCCGTAACCGCCGGCCATACCATCCATAATCATACCACCGCCCATGCCGCCACCAAAGCCGCCGCCCATGCCATAGCCGCCGGGGCCAGCACTGCCCATAGGGCCATAACCCATGCCGCCGTAACCACCACCACCGCCCAGAAGACCGGACAGACCACCCATTGCACCGCCTTCAAGTCCACCCAGAAGGCCTCCGCCTGAAGCAACGCCTGCTATAGCACCCCCAATTCCGCCCAGCAGACCATTTACCAAGCCACCGCTACTACTTCCACCGCCTGAAGGCGCATAAAAGCGATGAGGTACAGGAATTGCCCATCCTAAGGTTACATTGTTGGCGCCACTGCACGAAGGGTAAGACCCACCACCCGGCATGGTGGAAACACCACCACCCCAAGGCCCCATGGTGTTGACGCCATAGCCCATGACTACAGCGCAATAAGAACTCATTTGGGGATTTTGGTTTGCTGCCATTACTTGCATGCATAGGGTTGAGGCCCCCTGACACATGTTTTGGTACTGAGGGCTGGACATACCGCCAGGAACAGCGGCTAAATTCGCACACTGGGCTAAGGTGGCTGCAGGTCCATACCCATAACCATAGCCCCCACCACCGCCTAATACGGCGCCTGCAACGGTTTCAGCTCCAGAAGCGACAGTGCTTAAAGCGCTCTTAACAGAATTTAGCCAGGATGCGTGAGAAGTTACAAAAGAAAAAAAGATTAAAAAACTCAATGCCCTTACAAAAGAGAACTTTGTTTTTCTGTTGCCATTTTTTTTCATGTTCCACGTTCCCAGTTAGACCTAAGAATATCAAATCAGATGGTCTATAAGCCGGGTTTTGTCCCCTTTCAGGGGGCTATCATTCCTCTAGCGCTTTTGTTACCAAAAGCGTCATGCAACCTACCCGAGTAGCACCCAAAAGCCGGTAACGCTACTCCTATTTGGTCTTGCTTCAAGTGGGGTTTACCCTGCCATTTCTGTTACCAAAAACGCGGTGCGCTTTTACCGCACCATTTCACCCTTACCAACAAGTTGGCGGTATATTTTCTGTGGCACTTTCCCTAAGGTCGCCCTCGCTGGATGTTATCCAGCACTTTGCTTTTGTGAAGCCCGGACTTTCCTCTTCATCACTGAAGCGATAGCCCAACCATCTGATAGTTCCAATTTGCCCTATTCTGGGTTTATTCACAAGTTATTTATTGTTTAGAGATTTTAGGTTCTTGTCCGCGGATAAGTCGACCAATATTTTGCCAATGTTTGGCGATGACAAGAGTGCTTAGAATAATGCACAAGGGCAGGGCGCCATGATAGTTCCAAATCCAAACGGTAAAGGGGATTAACAAACCTGTTAAAATGGCAGCTAAAGAGGAATAATGGAATAAGAAAGCAAAGGCCATCCAAGCTAAAATCGCTTGTATGCCCAAAGGAAAGGAAAGGGCGAGTAGAACGCCCAAATAAGTTGCAACCCCTTTGCCGCCTTTGAATCCTAGCCAAACGGGGAATAGATGGCCTACAACAACGGCTACGCCACAATAGAGTTCAATGTTAAATTTTAGGCCAATATAAACGGCCACGTAGGCTTTTAATACATCAAAAATTAGGGTAAATAAGGCCAACACTTTATTTGCAGATCGCAACACATTGGTTGCCCCAATATTACCAGATCCTTTTTGACGAATGTCTCCATGACCAAAAAATTTTGACAAAAGATAGCCTGCGGGAATGCTGCCTAAAAAATAGGCCCCACAAACAAGGGCAAATTGACTGAAAGATAAATCTAAAAAGTTCATTCCTAAAGCTTATCAAGGCAGGATTTTTTTTCAACAATTTTATTTTTATTTTTCCCCTTGAGCTTCTGATTAAGTTCAGGCATGATTCATTGAAAATAAAAGGAGCTTTACTTATGAAAACAATACTTAAATCAATTATCTTAACGGCTATTATTTTTGCGGCAGCATCTGCTGAATCTAAAGATGTAGTGGTTGCCCGCGTTAAAAATAAAACTGTAACTCTTAGTGCTATTAAAAATTTGCACGAAAAAAACCAGATGGAACAAATTAGAAAGGCTCCATTTGATGCGGTTTTCCGCCCCTTGCGTGACCAGAAAGTTCTAGAGCTTTTGTTGGAAGAAGCGAAATCAACAGTAGATCTTTCTGCGGACGAAGAAGTTTTGAAGCTTATGGAAGAAGCCCGTCGTGCGATCGAACTTCAACTCTTTTTGAAAAGAGCTATCGAAAAAAGAATCACGGACGCTAAGCTGCGTGGTCTTTATACAGAGTTGACTCAAAAAATGAAAAATCAAAAAGAGCTCGAAGTCAGCGTAATCGTTGTTTCTAATGGTTCTCAAGCTGAAAAAGTTTTGAAAGAACTTAATGCAGGAAAAGACTTTGGTAGCGTTGCTGCTGAATACTCTCTTGAGCCAGAAGCTAAGAAAAACAAAGGTAATGTGGGATACTTGCTTGAAGCTGCCATCGGGTCTGCTTTGGGGGAAGACGTTCTTTCTGCTTTGAAGACTTTAAAAGATAACGTTCATAGCAAGAAATCTATTGCGATGAAAGATGGTAAGCATTTAATTGTTCGTCGCGGTAATTCTCGCGCAGCAGTTATACCGCCTTTCGATCAGTTAAAGCCTCAGCTTAAGAACTTGTATGCTCAAAAAGCTTTGATGGAATATGTGGATGAACTTTCCAAGCAAATTGACTTGAAAGTATACACAATGACCGGAGGCGACGACGTGTTTAAGAGCTTATCCAGCGCTAATCAGCCTGCTTAAGTAGTAGACTTGAAATTCAAAGAAGGCCTGGGAGCATGCTCCTGGGCTTTTTTTATAGGATCTCTATATTAATCAATCTTCTTAATTGATTTTACCGTAGATGATAGTTAAGCTAGACAAATCATGAATAGAAAAATTCTTATAATACTTAGCATTTTGGGGGCTACGTCTAGCCAAGCAAAACCTGATTTTAAAGGAGATTTTAAAGGAGATTTTAAAGGAGATTTTCAGGGGGTGTTCGCAGGTCTTGTGGGGGGGCTAGAAATTACGCACCTTTCCGTGAATAACCAGTTATTTGAACGGAGACAACTTTCTGTGGGGCCTGCGCTAGGGGCTGGGTTGACCTTTTCTGACTATTACTTGGGACTTGAAGGATCTTGCGTTCAAAACAGTGTGCTTCTTGTAAAGCCTAATCAAAAGTTAAGCAAGAAATCCACTTATCACGGTATGATTCGGTTTGGTAAAGTTATTCATGACAATTTTTTGCCCTTTGTGGGGCTTGGGACTGGACTTATGCGCTATAAATATCAAGGACCTGCACATAACACTTCTTTAAGGTTGAACACGACTGATGCCAACTTGGGTGTGGATGCGTTCGTAACGCCCTATTTTCTGATCCGGTCGTCCCTTAGATACACGGTTGCAACCTCGTTCCATAAGGGAGACCCAACCCTGTCAACGGGCAAAAAGCCCCGAATATTTTCTTTAGAGGTCGGTGCTTTTTATAAGTTTTAGACCTCGGGTCAAACCCGAGAAAAACAAAAGGGAGGGAAGTTCTCTAAATATCCACTTCTTTCACGAACTGGGCGTTCTTTTGGATAAAGTCGTACCGGTTTTCAGGTTTTTTACCCATCAAATCTTCAACAAAAGATTCAAGTTCTGCTAGGTCTTTATTTTCAAGATCCTCAAGGTGGATTTGTAGCAAAGTGCGCTTTTTCGGATGCATGGCTGTTTCTTTTAGTTGAGGAGCATTCATTTCCCCTAACCCTTTGAAACGGCTGATTTCTACTTTTGCATTGCTTTTGAATTGGGTTTTCAGCAAATGGTCTTTTTCTTCGTCCGTGCGCACGTAGAAAGAGTTCCCTCCCTGGGACAAGCGGTACAGGGGCGGTTGCACAATATACAGGTGGCCCTGTTCAATCAGGGGGCGCATTTCCTTATAGAAAAAAGTCATGAGAAGAGAGGCAATGTGAGCCCCATCCACATCCGCATCCGTCATGATGATGATTTTTTCATAGCGCAGTTTTTCGCCGTCAAATTTGTCGCGGGTGCCGCAGCCCAGGGCTTTTTCCAAATCTTGAATTTCTTGGTTGCCCTTCATTTTGTCAAAGGTCGCATTCGCCACGTTCAGAATTTTCCCCTTCAGGGGCAGAATAGCTTGGGTTTGACGGTCGCGGGCTTGCTTAGCTGACCCCCCTGCCGCGTCACCCTCAACGATGAATATTTCGGTCCCCTTGGGTGTTCGTTGGGAACAATCTGCCAATTTTCCGGGCAATCTTAGGCGTTGGGTGGGAGATTTCCGATTCTCTTCCCTCTCACTTTTTTGTTGTTCCCGTAGTTCAACCACGCTAATAAGGCTGTTCAATAACAGTTGAGACGTCTCCATATTGCGGCTAAGCCAGTGATCAAAGTGATCCTTAACAGCATTTTCAACTAGCTTGGACACATGGGTGGACGTAAGCCGTTCCTTTGTTTGCCCTTGAAATTGGGGATCCTTAATAAAGACAGAAAGAAGACCAATGGCGCTTGCAAAAAGGTCATCCCCTGTAATCTTAGTGGCCTTTTTGTTTTTGACTAGCTGACCAAAGTCCCGGATTCCCTTTAAAAGAGCAGATTTAAAACCGGACTCATGAGTCCCCCCCAAGGGCGTTAAAATGGTGTTACAATAGGAATGCAACAGAGAATCTCCCGACTGAATCCACACGACGGACCATTCGGCCCGGCCTTCTTTCCCGGGAAATTGAACAGTTCCCTCAAAAGGAATGGTTAGCAGCTGGCAATCGCCGGACAGATCTTTCAGATAATCGGCAATGCCGTTGGGAAAATGAAATTCATCTTTTTCGGGTGCTTGGGTAGACGCCAAACTGGCATCGCAAGACCATAAAATGCGCACGCCCTTGTGCAGATAAGCTTTTGACTTAGCCATCTTGTACAGGGTAGGCAGTTTAAAATGAATGTGGTCGCCGAAAATCTCAACATCCGGTTTAAAGGAAATGCGAGTTCCCGATTCATTGCTGGGGTTGGCGGAATGGGTCAGCTTTGTGATGGGATTTCCCTGTTTATACTCTTGCCGCCATAGTTTTTTATTGCGCCAAACCTCGGCGATCAAATGTTCAGATAAGGCGTTCACCACAGAGATACCAACCCCATGAAGGCCCCCGGCGGTTTCGTAAGCTTTTTGCGTGAACTTTCCCCCTGAGTGCAGGGTTGTTAAAATGACTTCCAGGGCAGATTTGTCAGGAAATTTGGGGTGAGGATCAACAGGAATGCCGCGGCCATTATCAGTTACCGTGACATAGCCATCTTCACCAATATGCAGCTGAATGGTACTGGCATGGCCCGCAACAGCTTCATCCATGGCATTGTCGAGCACTTCAGAAACCAGGTGATGCAGGGCTTTTTCGTCAGTTCCTCCCACGTACATGCCTGGGCGCCGCCGGACGGGCTCTAGGCCTTCTAGGACCTCAATATCCTTGGCGGAATAGGTATCTGACTTTTTCGTCTGTTTTGTTTCAATAAGTAAATCCATAGGGGTATTATAGCTAAACTTCGATAAAATGATACCCCCTTTCCGTCATCCCTACAGTGCTCTTGATGATGGGAAAACTAGAGTTTTCTCTCTTCCCCGCTTTTAACCATAATTTCCAGCCCATCATAGGCTGGTTCCACATGACTGGGCAGTTCAGCTTTCAGTTGGTCATAATCTAAGTCCTGAGACATGTGGGTCAGTATGGCGCGGTCTGGCTTGACCCGTTCTATCCATTCAAGGGTTTGAGTCAAGTGGCTGTGGGTCAGGTGGGGAACGCGTTTCAGGCAATCTACAACCCAGACTTTCACACCCTCTAGCACCTGAAAAGATTCCTCAGGCATTTTGACCACGTCGGTGGAGTAGGCAAAATCCCCTATGCGAAAACCCCAACTTTCTGTAACGCCATGGTCTTGAAGAAAGGGCTGAATGGTTAACGATCCAACGGTAAAGGATTTATCCGAAAAAGGATGGGCCGAGAAAAAGGGCAGATAATGGGCGTTTTGAGCATGGAACGCATAATCAACAGATTTTATAACGTTCTCAAAAGTTTTAGGACTGGCATGAATGGGCAGCAGTTTATCCTGAAAGCGGCTCAGGGCGCCCAGTTCGTCGAGTCCACGGGTATGATCCGCATGCTCATGGGTCAACAGAATGGCATCCAGGGCATCAACCTTCGCGGTAAAAAGTTGGGCGCGGGCATCGGGGGAGGCATCAATCAGCAGGCGGGTAGTGCCGTCTTCAACCAGAATGCTAGAGCGTTGTCGCCGATTTTTAGGATTGTCCGGGTTGCATTTTCCCCAACCAAAGCCAAGGCAAGGCACCCCCCAAGTGGGGCCGCAACCCAGAATGCGTACTTTTAAGGGGGCGGTTTTTTGGGTCATGAGGCCTTTGAAAATAACGTGAAGAAATTATGGCTGGTGATTTCCCCCAGTTTTTGGGTAGACATATCCAACAGGTTCGCAATGGCCTCAGCCGTGTAGACTACATAGGAAGGCTCATTCCTTTTGCCCCGATAGGGCATGGGGGCCAAGTAGGGAGAATCCGTTTCAATCAGCAGCCGATCCTGGGGGATTATTTTCACAATTTCCCTTAAGGCCTCGGCATTTTTAAAGGTCACAATGCCTGAGATCGAAATATAAAAGCCCAAGTCCAAACAGTCTTTTGCGAAGTTTTCTGTGCCTGTAAAACAGTGGATGACTCCCGGATTGGCGGCCAGTTTGTGGGATTTTAATATGCTGAGAATATCCTCTTCCGCATCCCGGCTATGAATGATCAGGGGCATGTTGAGCTCATGTGCGGCTTGAATATGGTGGAGGAAGCTTTCTTGCTGGGCCTTGCGGTCTGTGTGCTCATAATAATAGTCCAGGCCCGTTTCACCAAAAGCAACGGCCTTGGGGTGCTGGGCGAATTTTTTCAGCGCTGCACCCGTGGGGACGCCTTCCTGTTGCACATCATTGGGGTGAACGCCCACACTGTGATACACATGGGGGTGATCGTCCGATATTTTCTGAAGCCCCGGGACTGCAGACAAAAGGGTTGAAATGGTCAGCAATCGCTGAACATTCATGATTTTTGCCCGGTGCAGAATATCGGCAAAGTCTTCCACAAATTTGGGATCATCTAAATGGCAGTGGCTATCAATAAACATAATGGTCTCTTTCTTGAGGCCATTTTTCCATAGAAACGGGCTTAAGGCAAATTGTTTGTTGGCAGAAATAAAAGGTAGTTTCACGAATGCTTCATTTTTTAAGCCTTAATATGTAATTTTTTTTAACTCAGCTCTTGACGAATCCGTAAGCACATAATATGATGCGGCCTAATTCTTGAATAGATGTTTGGGAATTCCTATGATATCCATGGGTTTTTAATGGATTTTAAGGCTATGATGGGGGGCGAGAAAATTCTTCTGGCTTTCTTTTTGTGCTTTCCATATAAAAGATCAGGGAGTTGTGGTTTTTGTAATTTTTAAAGGATATTTATATGCCAACGATCAATCAATTAATTCGCAAGCCTCGGAAGCGGCCTGTTGAAAGAAATAAAGCGCCAGCGCTAGAGGCTTGTCCTCAACGACGCGGCGTTTGTACGCGTGTTACAACAAAGACGCCAAAGAAACCAAACTCGGCTTTGCGTAAGATTGCGCGTATTAGATTGACGAATGGTCACGAAATCACTGGGTATATTCCCGGGGAAGGTCATAATCTTCAGGAACACTCCGTTGTGTTGGTTCGTGGGGGAAGAGTGCCAGACTTGCCAGGTGTGCGTTATCACATCGTGCGTGGGGCTTTGGATACTCAAGGTGTAAAAGATCGTAAGAAAAGACGTTCTTGCTATGGTGCAAAACGTCCAAAATAATGAGGGTTTAAATGTCACGTCGTCGCGCTGCGGTTAAAAGAGAAGTTCTGCCGGATCCAAAATTCGGAGACAAGGTTGTTACAAAGTTTGCCAATAGTCTGATGACTTGTGGTAAAAAATCTGTTGCTGAAAAAATTCTGTACGGTTCTTTTGATATTGTTCAGGAAAAAACAGGCCGTAACTGCCTTGAGGTATTCAAGGAAGTTTTAGAAAATGTTCGCCCTTCAGTAGAAGTGCGTTCTCGCCGTGTTGGCGGAGCCACTTACCAAGTTCCCGTTGAAGTGCGTTTTGCGCGCTCTCAAGCTTTGGCGATTCGCTGGGTTATTGAAATGGCCTCTAAGCGTGGTGAAAAAACCATGGTGGAGCGTTTGGCTGGCGAATTTATGGACGCTGTTAATGGTCGTGGGGCTTCTGTTAAAAAACGCGAAGATACCCATAAAATGGCTGATGCAAACCGTGCTTTCGCACATTACAGGTGGTAGAATAAATGGCTCGTCAAACCCCTTTACAGCGCTATCGTAATATTGGAATTATGGCCCACATTGATGCGGGCAAGACAACAACGACTGAGCGTGTTCTATACTATACAGGGCGTTCCCACAAAATTGGGGAAGTGCATGATGGTGCAGCCACTATGGACTGGATGGAACAGGAACAAGAACGCGGAATCACGATTACCTCTGCGGCAACAACTTGTTTTTGGAATGATTACCGTATTAACATTATTGATACACCTGGGCACGTTGATTTCACCATTGAAGTCGAACGTTCTTTGCGCGTTCTAGACGGCGCTGTTGCTGTGTTTGATAGCGTGGCGGGGGTTGAGCCTCAGTCCGAAACCGTTTGGCGTCAGGCTAACAAATATGCTGTTCCTCGTATCTGCTTTGTCAACAAGATGGATCGTATCGGGGCCAACTTCTATCGCTGCGTTGATATGATGAAAACCCGTTTGGGGGCTGTGCCTTTGGTTTTGCAGTTGCCTGTGGGAAGCGAATCTGAATTTTCCGGTCTCATTGATCTGGTAAAGATGAAGTCTATTCGTTGGTTAGACGAAGCTTTGGGAGCTAAGTTTGTTGAGGAAGAAATTCCTGCGGATATGTTGGAAAAGGCTAAAGAATACCGGGCTGCTTTGATTGAAGCAGCGGTTGAAATGGATGACCAGGCTTTGGAAAAATATTTAGAAGGCGAAGAGCCCTCTGTTGAAGTTTTGAAGCGTTGTATTCGGCGTGGAACCGTTGAATTCAAGTTTGTTCCTGTTTTGTGCGGAAGTGCTTTCAAGAACAAGGGTGTTCAGCCTTTGTTGGACGGCGTTGTTGACTACTTGCCTTCGCCTTTAGATGTTGGGGCTGTTAATGGAACAAATCTAAAGGGTGACCAAGAGATAACACGTAACCCTGATGATGCTGAACCTTTCTCAGGTCTTGCTTTCAAAATCATGAATGACCCTTTTGTGGGAACTTTGACGTTCGTTCGTCTGTATTCAGGTACCCTAAAAACAGGAGATCATGTGATGAACTCTATTAAGGATGACAAAGAACGTATTGGCCGTATGCTTTTAATGCATGCGAACAGTCGCGAAGATGTTAAGGAAGCTCATGCGGGTGATATAATTGCCTTGTGTGGAATGAAGTCTGTGACCACAGGGGAAACTTTGTGTGATGTGTTAAAGCCAATTATTTTGGAAAGAATGGAATTTCCTGATCCAGTGATCGAAGTTGCAGTTGAACCCAAAACAAAGGCAGACCAAGAAAGAATGTCAGTGGCTTTGGGTCGTTTGGCAGCAGAAGATCCTTCTTTCCGGGTGAGCGTTGATCAAGAATCTGGTCAAACAGTGATCAAAGGAATGGGAGAGCTCCATCTTGAAATCATTGTGGACCGTATGAAGCGTGAATTCAAGGTAGAAGCAAATGTGGGCGCTCCTCAGGTTGCTTACCGAGAAACCTTGACAAAATCTGCTGATATAGATTATACCCACAAGAAGCAATCCGGTGGAGCAGGGCAGTTTGCTAGGGTGAAGTTCACTTTTGAACCCTTATTGCCTGGTGGCGGATATGTCTTTGAAAACAAAGTTGTGGGCGGATCTGTGCCTCGGGAATATATTCCTGGCGTGGAAAAAGGGCTTATGTCTGCGCAGTCTTCTGGGCCGGTTGCGGGATTTCCCGTTATTGACTTCAAGATTACCCTTACGGATGGGGCTTATCATGATGTGGACTCAAGCTCTCTAGCCTTCGAAATTGCTTCTAGAAACGCTTTCAGAGAAGGTGTTCTAAAGGCAGCCCCTCGATTGCTTGAACCGGTTATGAAGGTTGAAGTGGTGACCCCTGAGGAATATATGGGCGATATCATTGGTGATCTGAATAGTCGTCGCGGGCAGATTACGGGAATGGAACCCCAAGCAAATGCACAGGTTGTATCTGCCATGGTTCCTTTGGCCAATATGTTTGGATACGTTAATAACTTAAGATCCATGAGCCAAGGTCGTGCACAGTATACGATGTTATTTGATCACTACGAACAAGTTCCGCCAGCTGTGGCTGAACAGATAAAAGAAAAATTAGCGTAATTTAAAAAGAAAGAAAGGACCGAGTCATGGGAAAGGAAAAGTTTGAGAGGAATAAGCCGCATTGTAACATAGGAACAATC